>NZ_JRJY01000109.1:59181-62203 GCF_000801015.1 Aeromonas sp. ZOR0001
CGCGCGCCGGTCACTGGCACCACAGACCCTATCGCACGCCCCACCACAGTGCCTCGGCGGTGGCGCTGGTGGGCGGTGGCAGCCACCCGCGGCCCGGCGAAATTTCGCTGGCCCACAACGGGGTGCTATTTCTCGACGAGCTGCCAGAATTTGAGCGCAAGGTGCTCGACTCCCTGCGCGAGCCACTGGAGACGGGGCACATCACCATCAGCCGGGCCGCCCGTCAGGTCGATTTTCCCGCTCGCTTCCAGCTGGTGGGCGCCATGAATCCCAGCCCCTGCGGCCACTATGGCGACGGCCAGACCCGCTCCAGCCCGGATCAGATCCTGCGCTACCTCGGCAAACTCTCTGGCCCCTTTCTCGACCGCTTCGACCTGACGGTGGAGGTGCCGCTGCTGCCCAAGGGGAGCCTCACCGGCAAGGCGGAGCGAGGGGAGTCGAGCCAACAGATCCGCGATCGGGTGCTGGCGGCACGGGAGCGTATGCTGAGCCGTAACGGCAAGCTCAACAACCTGCTGGATAGCCGTGAGATAGAGGATATTTGCCGCTTATCACCGCAAGATGCCGAATTTTTGGAGAACGCCATCCAGAAGCTGGGGCTCAGCATCCGGGCCTGGCATCGCATCCTGCGGGTGTCACGCACCATCGCCGATCTGGCCGGGCAACCCGCCATCGGCAAGGAGCATCTTATCGAAGCGCTCGGTTATCGCGCCATGGACAGGCTGCTGTCGCGATTGCGCAGCAGCTGACAGCAGGGAAAGGGTGAGTCCGACCCCGTAACGGCTCTGAATGGTCTCACGGGCAATCGGCTGATATTATGGCCACAGATCTGACCACTTGATGGCCCTTTATCGACAGCAAGACGGACCCGACTCATGCCCAACAAGCTGACAGAGCGACTGCGCGGCAGCCTCTCCACCCTGCTCTATTTTTTCAACACCCTCTTCTGGTTTGTCCCCATCTTCTCGCTGGGTCTGCTCAAGCTCCTGCTCCCCCTCAAGGGGTGGCGCACCCTCTGCAACTGGCTGCTGGACGGCTGTGCCAGCTGCTGGATCGGTTTCAACAATCTGATCCAGAAAACCATCATCAAAACCCCTTTCGAGGTGGTCGGAGTGGACAAAGGGCGCCGGAATGAGTGGTATATGGTGATTGCCAACCATCAATCCTGGGTCGACATACTGGTACTGCAGCGGGTTTTTAACCAAAAAATCCCCTTCCTGAAGTTTTTCCTCAAGAAAGAGCTGATTTGGGTACCTTTTCTCGGTCTGGCATGGTGGGCGCTCGACTTCCCCTTCATGCGGCGATATTCCAGGAAGTTTCTGGAAAAGCATCCCCATCTGAAGGGAAAAGACATAGAAACAACCCGTAAAGCCTGTGCCAGGTTCCGCCACATACCGGTGAGTGTGATGAACTTCGTCGAAGGCACCCGCTTCACCGGCAGCAAGCATCAGAAGCAGGGCTCGCCCTATCGTCACCTGCTCCACCCGAAAGCAGGCGGCATCGCCTTTACCCTGGCAGCCATGGGTGACCAGTTGCATCAACTGGTGGATGTCACCATCGCCTATCCGGACGGCATCCCCAGCTACTGGGACTTCATGTGTGGCCGGGTCGGGCAAATCAAGGTTCAGGTCCGCTATTTGCCGATCGACCGCAAGCTGGTGGGGGATTACTTCAATGACCCCGAGTTCCAACAAGAGTTTCAACAGTGGTTGAACGGGATCTGGCACGAAAAGGACCAAACCCTGAGCCAACTGCTGGCAACCAAGGCGCAGTAAACATTCATGCTATCCCTGCTTCCCGGCCCGCTGGTGCTGATCATCAGCGCGGGCCTGACCATCCTTTTCACCGCCTTGTGCGCCAGCCTGATCCTGCTGGTGTCGCTGGCCAAACTGCTGCTGCCGATCCCGGTCTTTAGCCGCGCCTGCAGCCGCCTCAACAACCGCTTCATGCGCCTGTGGCTGGCCTGCAATGCGCTGGTGATCCGCCTCACCACCCGCATCGACTGGCAGGTGGAGGACAGCACCCGACTGCGCAAGGATGGCTGGTATCTCATCATCAGCAACCATATGAGCTGGACCGATATCGTGGTGCTCGGCCACCTGTTCCGCGATAGGCTGCCGGTGCCCAAGTTCTTTATGAAGCACGAGCTCATCTACATCCCGCTGCTGGGGCTCGCCTGCTGGGGGCTCGATATGCCCTTTATGCGTCGCTACTCACGGGAGTTTTTGCTGAAGAACCCGCACCTGCGCGGCAAGGATATCGAGACCACCCGCAACGCCTGCGAGAAGTTTCGCCACATCCCCACTACCGTCATCAACTTCGTGGAAGGGACCCGTTTCACCGAGCAGAAACGGGATGCGGCCCGCTCCCGCTATCGTCACCTGATGCCGCCCAAGGCGGCAGGACTGGCCTTTACACTGGCGGCCATGGGCGAACAGTTCGACAGCCTGATCAACGTCACCATCCGCTATCCGGACAACGCCGAGACCCCGTTCAAGGACTTCCTGATGGGACGGGTAAAACGCATTCAGGTGCGGATTGAGGAGCTGCCGGTGAATGAGCAGCTGATAGGAGATTACTTCAACGACAAGCAGTTCAAGCGCGGTTTTCAGGAGTGGCTAAACCAGCGCTGGCAGGAGAAGGACGAGGTGCTGGAGGGGTGGCAGAGCGGTCAGGCGCCGCTGCCGGTTGCCGCCAAATCCGGGGAGGAATCCAAAGAGAGCGCCGAGGCCAACTCGGCCAACTGATCCTCGGAAAAGACCACAATCCCGTGGCGGCGCAGCAGGGCAGTGGTCTTGCCCTCGCCCGCCACAGAAACCCCTTCAAAGCGGCCGTTATAGATACGGCCGCTGCCACATGAGGGGCTCCCCTCTTTCAGCAGGGCGAAGCGAATGCCCTGCGTCTGACAGATTTCCAGCGCCAGCTCGGCGCCACGGTCGAACTCGGCAGTCACATCCAGCCCGCTCGCCGTCACTACACGCTCGCCCTGCCGCTCGGCAGGGGGGCGTGGGGTCGGCAAACC
>NZ_JRJY01000109.1:62288-95632 GCF_000801015.1 Aeromonas sp. ZOR0001
GGGGCAGAAGGCCAGCCCCCGCCCCTCGGCACCCAGCGCACTCAGCCAGTCGCTGACGATCCCCTTGCTCTGACCGTCGTAACGCACCGGCTGACCCAGCAAGCAGGCACTCACCAGCACCTTGTGCACGCTGGTATCACTCATGCTTCCGCTCCATGCATCACTTGATCGAACATCACGCAGCAGGGGCTCTCCAGCCGGTAGAGGATGGCGGGACGCTGTTTGCCGGTGCGCTTGCGGCCGGTATCCACCAGAATGTCGGCGCGATGGATCCGCTTGCGAAATGCCGCCGTATTCATGGGTGTTTGCAGGATGATTTCAAAGGCGCGCTGCACCTCGGAGAGGGTGAACTCGGGCCCCAGCAGTTGCAGCGGCAGGGTGCTGTAGCGGCTCTTGATCCGCAGCCGCTCCAGCCCCTTGGCGATGAGCTGGACATGGTCGAAGGCGAGGCTCAGCCCCGGCAGGTTGGCGAGTGGATGCCAGCAGCCGTGGATCGCCTCCACTTCCGGATCCACCAGACAGAGATAGACCAGGGTCGTGGACCAGCCGCGGGGGTCCCGCTCCAGATTACCGAGGGTGCAGACCTGCTCGCTATAGCAGTGACCGAGCCCCCACTCCGCCAGTAGACGGCGCTGGGCGGCATCCAGATCCCGATCCCGGGTCTCGTCGATGCGCAGCGCCGGCAGTTGCCAGCAGTGGGCAAAGGGGGGGCGATCGCGGGTCTCGAGCAGCAGCTCGAGCCGCTCCTCATGCAACCGCAGCACCACCATATCCAGACTCATTCTCAGCATGCCGATCGCCCTGCTCGCCTTCCATTAATGTTTGGTAGATAATATCACACGAATAGTATGTGCAGGAGCCAATCATGGGAACCGTCGCCAGCCTGGATATTGATGCGCAGAAGGGCTTTACCCCCCTCTGCCCGAACGAACTGCCCGTTGCGGGCGGTGATGATATTGTGGCTGCGCTCAACGCTCAGGCCACCCTCGCCACGCTGCGGATCGGCAGCAAGGACTCTCACCCCGCCAATGCCGACTGGGCCGTTTCTGACCCCGCCGGCATGCTGCTGCCGCTGGATCTGCCCAACGCCGACCTCACCTGGCCGGTGCACTGCGTACCGGGCAGCAAGGGCTTCGAGCTGCTCGACGGCCTGCCCGCTCCCATCGACTATGACTTCTTCGTCTGGAAGGGGGTCGAACCGGATCTCCATCCCTACGGCACCTGCTTCCACGACCTGGCCGAACGGCGCAGCACCGGACTCATCGAATTCCTGCAAGCCCGCAAGGTCGATACCGTACTGGTCGGCGGCCTCGCCACCGACTACTGTGTCAAAACCAGCGTGCTGCAACTGCGTCGCGCCGGTTTCCGGGTGATCGTCCATCTCGATGCCTGCCGTGGCATCGCCCCCGCGACGGTTGCCAGCGCCCACACCCAGATGATCGAGGCTGGCGCCGAACTTGCCCAGACCCTGATCGATGTACAACGCCTGCTGGACGCCTGATATGCCACCGATTCTTACCAGCCTGCTCGACACCGACGCCTGCACGTTACATATGCGGCAGGGGAGCTCCATCGTGCTCACCAGTCTGCGAGGAGCCTGATATGCCCCCAATCCTCACCAGCCTGCTCGACACCGATGCCTACAAGCTGCATATGCAGCAGGCGGTGTTCCATCGCTATCCGGATGCCGAGGTGGTGGCCGAGTTTCACAGCCGCAATGAAGAGGATCTGCTGCCCATGATGGGGCAGATCGAGGAGCAACTGCGCCTCGCCGGTTCCCTGCGACTGACCAGGCCAGAGCTCGATTTTCTGGCCGAGCGTCCCTTCTTCACTCCTGACTACCTCGACCACCTGCGCCGCAAGCCGCTCGACGCCTCCCTGCTCAAGGTGTTCGAGCAGGATGGCCGCATCAATGTGCGGGTCGAGGGCCCGTGGCAGGATGTGATCCTGTGGGAGATCCCGGTGCTCGCCATCATCAGCGAGATGCGCAACCGCTTTCGCTATCCCCAGTTCGGCGTCAGCCACGCGCTGGAGCGGCTCGATCAGAAGATCGACAAGCTGGAGAAGGAGCTGAGCCGCGACGAGATGAGCGAGTTCAACCTCATCGACTTCGGCACCCGCCGCCGCTTCTCCCACGCGGTACAGGATGCGGTAGTGGGTCGCCTCAAGGAGCGGCTGCCAGCGTTTCGCGGCACCAGCAACTACATGCTGGCCCAGAAGTACAAGCTGCCCGCGGTCGGCACCCAGGCCCATGAGTGGTTCCAGGCGCACCAGCAGCTTGGCTTCCCGCTGGAACACAGCCAGCGCGCCGCCCTCACCAGCTGGCTGGACGAGTTCACCGACCATCTCGGCATCGCCCTGACCGACTGCATCACCATGGATGCCTTCCTGCGGGACTTCGACTTCGAGCTGGCCAGCAGCTATCAGGGCTTGCGCCACGACTCCGGCGATCCCGTGGTGTGGGGCGAGAAGGCGATCAGCCACTATCAGCGCCTTGGCATCGACCCCACCGACAAGACCCTGGTCTTCTCCGATGGGCTCAACCTCGACAAGGCGGTGCAGCTGTTCCGCCACTTCCGTGGCCGCATCAACACCAGTTTCGGTATCGGCACCAAGCTCACCTGCGATCTGCCCGGTGTCAGCCCGATGAACATCGTGTTCAAGCTGATCGAGTGCAATGGCGGCCCGGTCGCCAAGATCTCCGACAGCCCGGGCAAGACCCTCTGCCGGGATGCGGAGTTTATCCGCAACCTCAAGCAGGCCTTCCACGTCGGGGTCTGATCTTTCAGGCATCCAGAAAACAAAAAGCCCGCCGGTTCGCACCGGCGGGCTTTTTTATCGACTCAAGGGGTATCAGTCTTTCTTGGCCAGCAGGAACTGCACCAGCTTGTTGAACTGCTCTTGAGAGGTGATGGATTCAATCTTCACCATGTACTTGCCGTTCACCAGGAAGGCCGGTACACCGCGAATGTTGTAGCTCTCGGTGTTGCGATCGAACTGGGAGACCATGCCGGAGACGGCGAAGCTGTCGACGGCACCGTCGAACTCTTCAGCCGGTACGCCGTTGTCCACGAAGATCTTCTTCACATCGTCACGGCTCATCGGCGGCTGACGCTGGGTGTGGATCTTGGTGAAGATGGCAGGAGTCAGCTTGGCTTCGGCATTGAGCAGGCTGGCAACGGCATAGGCACGCTGCATCTCGGGGCCCATCTCGCGGCCGAGGAAAGCAACCGGGTTCTTCTTGAGGGGCACACCCTCTGGCAACCCGGCCTTCAACTGTTCAACGATCGGTTCGAAGGTGGCGCAGTGCGGGCAGTAGTAGGAGAAAAACTCCATCACTTCCGGCTGGGCACTGCCAGTCTGTTTGACCACATCGTAGTTGACGCCTTCCTTAAACTCGGGGGCGGCGTGAACCATGGGGATCATCAGCATGGCAGCAAGGAAAAATAGAACTTTTTTCATGATGTTTCCTGTTAAGGGATCACTGTGAGGCACGCCCGGCGAACCGAAGCAGTGCCAAGCCTATTGTTTCGCCATGCTGACGTCAATGGTCAGGGCCGGAGATCGAGTCCCGCTTGCCGCGCAAGATCCCTTCTATTTCACCAGTTTGGCATCAGGCTCAACGGTGGCGCCTTGAGTGCCTCCAGCTGATCGTGCAGTGTCGCTATCTGTTGACGCCAGTAGTGATCGGTATTGAACCAGGGGAAGTGACGGGGGAAGGCAGGATCTTCCCAGCGCCGTGCCAGCCAGGCCATGTAATGAACGATGCGCATCGCCCGCAGCGGCTCGATCAGCGCCAGCTCCCGCGAGTCGAACTCCATAAACTCCTCGTAGCCCGCTAGCAGGGTGTCGAGCTGGATCTGCTGCTCGTGGCGCTCGCCGCTCAGCATCATCCAGAGATCCTGAATCGCGGGGCCGGTACGGCAATCATCGAGGTCGACAAACATGGGGCCATCGCGCCACAGGATGTTGCCCGGGTGGCAATCGCCATGCAGGGAGATCTGCGCCACATCGAGGGTCATGGCGTCGCTGACATGTTTGATCAGCTCGTCGAGCACCCCGAAGAATTGCTTCGCCAGCCCGCTTGGCAGCCACTCGCCAGACGCCAGCAGCTGACGCGGTTCGTGCAGCATGCTCTCCACATCGAGCCGTACCCGATGGTGGAACGGCTTGCTGGCGCCGATCTGATGAATGCGGCCGAGGAAACGCCCCACCCACTCAAGCTGGTCGAGATTATCCACCTCGAACTGGCGGCCACCGACGCTCTGCCAGATGGCAAAGGGGTAGCCCTCGTGCTCCAGCAGGGTCTCGCCCGCGAAGGCGAGCGGCGCGGCGACCGGGATCTCAGCCTCTGCAAGGCGGGTGGCAAACTCGTGCTCCTCGAGGATTTGGGCCCGGCTCCAGCGGCCGGGGCGGTAGAACTTCACCACATAGCGGCGACGATCCTCATCCTGAAACTGATAGACCCGGTTTTCGTAACTGTTGAGCTCGATAAGGCCGGAGTCGAGCCGCAGGCCACTGAGATCGAGCGCATCCATGATGAGGTCGGGATTGAGGTCGGAATAGTTGAAACGCATGTCATCCACCATAAGAAAGGGGCGCCGTTGCGCCCCATTCTATCACTACTGACCGGCATTGCCGTGCTCGCTGGTGACCGGACTGGTGTCACGCCCGGCCCGCAGCCACACGCAGTTACAACCGGCTGATAAACTTGCTGCCCTGGCGCAGGTTGCCCTTGCTGTCATCGGGCGCCGCCCCCTCCCGTTTCAGCACGAACTG
This sequence comes from Aeromonas sp. ZOR0001, assembly GCF_000801015.1. Lineage (NCBI taxonomy): Bacteria > Pseudomonadati > Pseudomonadota > Gammaproteobacteria > Aeromonadales > Aeromonadaceae > Aeromonas > Aeromonas sp. ZOR0001. The sequence goes on from NZ_JRJY01000109.1 coordinate 67,068, forward strand.
GATATCCAGCGCCGGCCGCTTCAGGTTGTAGGGATCGACCGCCAGACTGACGGGCAGAGTGTAGATCTCGCCCGCCTTCAGGGTCACTTCACGGGGGCCGAACCACTGATACTCGGGCAAGCCCTCCACATCCAGCTGGTAGGTCTGGGACTGCAGGGTCTTGTTGAGGATCTTGAGGGTGTAGGTGTTCTCGATAAGCCCCTCGCTGTTTTCGCGGAACAGCTGGTTGCGATCCCGCAGGATATCGAGCCCCATCGGCATGATGGACATGGCGTTGTAGACAAATACCCCCAGCATCACCGCCATCACCAGCCCGTAACCGATCAACTTGGGCCGCGCCACATGGGTGGAGTCGTTGGCCAGCTTGTGCTCTGTGGTGTAACTGATGAGCCCTTTCGGGTAGCCCATCCGCTCCATGGTCTGGTCGCAGGCATCGACGCAGGCACCGCAGTTGATGCACTCGTACTGCAGGCCATCGCGGATGTCGATACCGGTCGGGCAGACCTGCACGCAGAGATCGCAGTCGATACAGTCGCCCAGCCCCATCGCCTTGGGATCCGCCTTGCGGGAGCGGGCGCCACGGGTCTCGCCACGCTTGGTGTCATAGCCAACGATGAAGGTGTCCTTGTCGAACATGGCGGACTGGAAGCGGGCATAGGGGCACATGTGGATACACATGATGGCACGCATCCAGCCTGCATTGCCGTAGGTGATGATGGTGAAGAAGAGCACCCAGAACAGCACCCATCCGCTAGCCTGCAGGGTGAAGAGATCCGGCACCAGTTCAGTTACATCCTGGAAGTAGGCGACGAAAGTCAGGCCGGTTACCAGCGAGATCGCCAGCCAGGCCAGATGCTTGGCTCCCTTGCGGGCCAGCTTCTCGCCGCTCCAGGGCGCCTCGTCCAGCTTGCGCCGCTTGTTGGCGGGCCCTTCCAGCTTCTCTTCAAACCAGATGAACATGAAGGTCCAGACCGTCTGCGGGCAGAGATAGCCACACCAGACCCGACCGAGGAAGGTGGTAATAAAGAAGAGTCCGAAGGCGGCGATCATGAAGAGCCAGGCGAGCAGGGTCAGATCCTGCGGCCAGATGGTGGCGCCAAAGATATGGAACTGCTGGTGACCGAGGTCGAACAGCACCGCCTGTCGCCCGTCGTAACGCAGCCAGGGCAGCAGCACGAACAGCGCCACAAAGAACCAGCCCATGGCCTTGCGCATCCGCTGCCAATACCCTTTCTGGGCCCGCACATAGATGCGGTTGCCCGGGTTGAATCTGTCGTCGCTGGCTTTGAACGTATTGGGGTTGAAGGTCCCGGTTACGCCCTTGTCGGTGACGTCCTTGATATCGATTTTATCGTGGTCGGCCATTGCAAGACATCGCTCCCTTATTTGTTATGGAGCGGATTATATCTTAAACAGCATGCTAATTGTGTGGATTAGATGTATCTAATATTGGGGTTGGATCGCAATTTTCGGCAACAAAAAAGCGCATCACCCCGAGGTGATGCGCTTCCGTTAAAGATTCACTTGATTCCGCGAGCCTTGAGCAGTGCCTCTTTGAAATCGGGTACATGATCCTTGGCCAGACCGGGGATCATCGCCTGCTTGTCGGATTCCCGCATCTTGAGGTGATAGATCAGCATGTCGTCGGTCAGCTCGGACAGAGGCCCTTCAAATCCCGCTTCTTGGGCCAGTTTGGCAACAAACTGCACCAGGCTGAGATCCTGTTCCTTGATCCAGGCAGGCTGCAACAACTCCAGCAGCTCTTCGATACGATGACATTGCATAGACAACCTCTTTAATCTGTCACGTTAAATTCAGGCAACCTTACCCATCAAGGCTACTTCGATTCGATCCCGCCCATTATGCTTGGCCTGATAGAGTGCCGCATCCGCTTTTTGGATCAAATCGGCGATTTTCATGCTGTTGTCCGGTATCAGTGTCGCAACACCAAAACTACATGTGACCCGACCGGAGACCAGTGACTTCTGGTGCGGGATGGCCAGCTCCTTGAGCGCCTGCCGCACATTGTCCGCCACCTGCAATGCCCCCTGCATGCCGGTGCAGGGCAGCAGCAATGCAAACTCTTCGCCACCGTAACGGGCCGCCAGATCGTCCTCGCGCCGCTCCACCTCGGCCAGCAAGCCCGCCACCTGTTGCAGGCAGTCATCCCCCAGCTGATGGCCGTAGAGATCGTTGAACTGCTTGAAGTAATCCACATCCACCAGCACCAGCGACAGCGGCGCCCGGGCCCGGTGGCAGCGACGCCAGGCCCGCTCCAGAGAGTCGTCGAGGTGAGCACGGTTGGCGATGCCGGTCAGGCCGTCGAGGCGGGAGGTGAGACGCAAATGCTCGGAGACCGCCTTCAGTTCGGCAACCAGCTCGGCGTTGGAGAAACGGTGGTGGAGCGAGGCGATCTGATCCCGCCGCATCCGGCGCAGCAGGGTCGGCAGAAAGACAAACAGATAGCCCGCCAGCATGCAGGAGACAATCCGCTCCTGCTCGTTGCCATTGCCCAGCTCGAACAGCATCGCCATACCCAGCGGCAGGGCGGAACCATAGAGGGTACGGCGGCTGCCAAACAGCATGATGGCGCTGCCGGTAAGAATGAGGCTGGAGAGCATCATCATGGCGGCCCGGTAGGTATCGGGCAGCTTGTCCATGTAGAGCAGCACCCCGAGAGCCCAGATGATGGAGGTGATGGTGGCTCCGATAAAGAGCTCCCGCTCCAGCACCGGCAACGGCGTCTGGTGCAGGCGGGCTCGGCGCCAGCGCAGGTGCCAGCCCCGACCCAGCAGCCACAGGAAAGTGCCTGCCAGCCAACCGAGCGCTTCGATGGCGGGTAGATAGTCGTGAAACAGTAGACTCCAGCCAAATGCCAACACGCCCAAACAGGGGAGACTGAACGATGCATGGGTATAGAGCTGGGCCATAATGGCCTGCTTAACCTGGCGTGTCACACTCTGGGTCAACTGAGTACTCCTGTACAAGAGCCGAGCAGTCTACCATTACCCCCTGACCCGCAACAATAAAGCGCCGCTTATTAAGAAGTTAATCAATCAATAACGATTTCTTCTGCGCTGGCAGGTGAGTCCTTGCTCACCCCTTCTCCAATTCGTCGAGGATCGGGCACTCGGGATTTTCATCCCCGTGGCAGCAGCAAACCAACCCTTCCAGGGAGGTAAGCATGGCCTGCAGCCCGGCGATGCGAGCGCGCAGATCGACGATCTTCTCCTGCGCCAGCTTCTTCACCTGGGCGCTGGTTCTGTGTTCGTCCCGATAGAGCGCCAGCAGCTCCTGACACTCCTCCAGATTGAAGCCGGTCTCCCGCGCCCGCTTGACGAAACGCAGCTCACGCAGCGCCCCCTCGGTGTAACTGCGATAGCCGTTGTCACTGCGTACCGGGGCTGTGATGAGGCCAATGCTCTCGTAATAACGGATGGTCTTGGCGGTCAGCCCAGTGGCCTTGGCAACCTTGCTGATGTTCATTTATGCCTCCTTACTGATCGGGTTGGATGCTGGCCCGTGCGCCGCCCTGGGCTGCCAGCGTTTCAATAACAGGGAATTGCTCAATACTGTGATGCTGCTCAGGGCCATGGCCGCTCCCGCCAGCTCGGGGCTGAGGTAACCCAGCGCCGCCAGCGGAATGCCGATGATGTTGAACACGAAGGCCCAGAACAGGTTCTGCTGAATGGTGCGCCAGGTGGCCGCCGAGATATCGATGGCATCGGCCACCAGCCGCGGGTCAGATCGCATCAGGGTGATGGAAGCTGTCTCCATCGCCACGTCGGAGCCGGAGCCCATGGCGATGCCGACGTCCGCCGCCGCCAGCGCCGGGGCATCGTTCACTCCATCCCCCACCATGGCCACCAGCCCGCGGGTTTGCGCCCGCAGCGCCTCCACTTTCTCCACCTTGCCCGCTGGCAGCACGGAGTCAAAGGCCCCATCCAGCCCCAGCTTGGCGGCGATATGGGCCACCGGCGCCGGTGCATCGCCACTCACCAGCCAGCTGGCGATGCCGCGCTGGCGCAGGGTGGCGATGGCTTCCGGACTCTCGGGGCGCAGGGTATCGGCCAAAGCAGCGATACCAACCACAGCACCGTCGATGGCAACCCAAACCCGGGTCGCCCCATCGGCGGCTTGTTCATCCTGTTGCGGCATTTCAATCTCGAGCTGGGCCAGCAGGGAGCCATTGCCGATAGCGACCCTATGGCCCGCCACCTGACCGACAATACCAGCACCGACCCGCACCTCTACCTCATCAGGCTGAGGCAGTATCGCCTCCTTGCCGACTGCCTCGCGCATCGCCAGCGCCAGCGGGTGTTCACTCGCCTGCTGCAGGGCGGCGGCGAGGCGCAGCTGCTCGTCGTTGCCGCTCCAGCTGGCCAGCACCGGCTTGCCCTGAGTGAGCGTGCCGGTCTTGTCGAAGATAAGCGCCTTGATGGCGTGGGCCTTCTGCAGGGTATCTACATCCTTGATCAGAATGCCGTGGCGCGCCGCGACTCCGGTACCGGTGACGATGGCCGCCGGGGTCGCCAGCCCCAGCGCACAGGGGCAGGCGATCACCAGCACCGCCACCGCTGCCAGCAGCGCCTGACCGAAGTCGTTGCTGATGGCGTACCACACCAGCAGGGTGAACAGGGCGATGGCCATCACCACCGGTACGAACACGGCGGAGACCTTGTCCACCAGCTGTTGCAGCGGCGCCTTGCCCATCTGGGCGCTCTCCACCAGCGCGATGATCTTGCTGAGGCGGGAGTCCTCCCCCACGGTAGTGGCTTCGATCTCCAGCACGCCGGAGCGGTTGATGGCTCCGCCCAGCACCTTGTCGCCCGCACTGCGCGGCACCGGCAGGCTCTCGCCGGTGAGGATCGACTCGTCCAGCTCGCTGGCGCCGCTCACGATTTTGCCATCCACCGGCACCCGCTCACCCACCAGCACCCGCAGCCGATCGCCGCGTAACACCTCGTCGACGGCGACACTCTGCCAGCTCTCGCCACGCCAGACGGTGGCGGTTTCCGGCCGCAGCGCCATCAGTTCGCGAATTGCGGACTGGGTGCTGCGGCGGGCTCTCGCCTCCAGCAGTTTGCCCAACGAAATGAGCGTGATGATGATGGCGCTCGCCTCGAAATAGAGCTTGCCGCTGGCGGCCATCCCCAACGTCAGCAGCAGATAGAGGCTGTAGAAGTAGGCCGCACTGGTGCCGGTGGCCACCAGCACATCCATATTGGCTGCGCGGTTCTTGATGGCGAGCCAGGCGCCGCGATAGAAACGGGCCCCGATCCAGAACTGCACCGGGGTGGCAAGCAGCAGCTCGAGCCAGGCGGGCAGATGCCAGGGGAACAGTCCAGCCATGGCCAGCATCCCCACCAGCAGCGGCAAGGTGAGCAAAGCCGAGATGATGACCCGGGTCTGCGCCTGACGGGCTGTGGCAGCCTCCTGCGCTTCCCGCTCCAGCAACTGCTGGCGGCGGCCGCTGGCCGAGCCTTGTGCCAGCTGGGCGCCAAAACCGAGCGCCTCGATCTGCTCGCGCAAAGCGGCGGGCGTCTGCATCCCGGGGACCAGCACGATCCGGGCCTGTTCGATGGAGAAGTTGACCTCGGCCGAGATAACGCCAGGCAGCGCCGCCAGCATCTTGTTCAGTCGAGCCGAACAACCGGCACAAGTCATACCGGTAATTTGAAACACAAAGGTCTCGCTGCCGTAGTCGTAACCCTGACTTTTGACGCTTTCGAGCACCTCAGGCAGACGGTCGGGGCTGGCCAGCTCGATGGCCGCCTGCTCCAGCGCGAAGTTGACGGTGGCCGATACCCCGTCGAGTTTGTTGAGGCTGGTCGCGATGCGGCCTGCGCAGTTGGCGCAGCTCATGCCGCTGAGCGGCAACTGCAGATGAATGGGTGATTGAAGATGAGTGGTCATGTTGTTCCTCCCCGGAACCCGTCGGCACCACAAAACGCCGACTGGCAAACCCTAACCTTTACTGTAAGGGAAAGCTCAAGCCACATGATCCACTTTTTGCAGATGAAAAAACGGCGCCCGTTTGCTGCCAGAGAACAAACGGGCGCCGCATTCAGCTATTGCGCGGTGCGAGCGGAACTCAGATACCGTACTGGGCGCGGTAAGCCTTCATGGCCGCCAGTTGCGCCGCCAGCTCCGGCTGTTCGGCCTGCTTCTCTTCCAGATAAGCAATCAGGTCGCTCATCTGGATGATGGCGATGATGTGGGCGCCGTAGTCACGCTCCACCTCCTGAATGGCGGAGAGCTCGCCCTTGCCCTTCTCCTGACGGTCCAGCGCGATCAGCACGCCCGCCAGCGAGGCGCCGTTGGCCTGGATCAGATCCATGGATTCGCGGATGGCTGTACCGGCGGTGATGACGTCGTCCACCAGCATGATGCGCCCCTTGAGCGGGCTGCCCACCAGATTGCCGCCCTCGCCGTGATCCTTGGCTTCCTTGCGGTTGAAGCACCAGGGCACGTCCACGTCGTGCTGCTCCACCAGTTGCACGGCAGTGGCGGAGGCGATGGGGATCCCCTTGTAGGCCGGGCCAAACAGCACATCGAACTCGATACCGGCATCCATCAGGGCGGCGGCATAGAAGCGGCCGAGACGGGCCAGATCGCGGCCGCTGTTGAACAGACCGGCGTTGAAGAAGTAGGGGCTTTTACGACCGGATTTCAGGGTAAATTCACCGAATTTGAGGACCTGTTTCTCCAGGGCGAACTCGATAAATTGACGCTGGTAGGCTTTCATTCTGGCTCCTTGCTTGGCTTGTCGTTGTCTTGTGTGGGGGTATAAAAAAACGCGGTCAATGCCGCGTTTTTAAAATCAGGAGAGCGACTGCTTCTGCAGCGCAATGATGTCGGCGATGCCGCCCTTGGCGAGCGCCAGCATCTCCAACAGCTCCTCATGGGTGAAGGGCTCGGCCTCCGCGGTGCCCTGCACCTCGATGATGCGACCATCTTCGGTCATCACCACGTTCATGTCGGTCTCGGCGGCGGAGTCTTCGATGTACTCCAGATCGCAGATGGCTTCGCCCTGATACATGCCGACGGAAACGGCGGCGATCATCTGCTTGAGCGGGCTCTGCTTGATCATGCCCTTCTCGACCATCCAGTTCAGCGCATCCACCAGCGCCACGCAGGCACCGGTAATGGAAGCGGTACGGGTGCCGCCATCGGCTTGCAGCACGTCACAGTCAACGGTGATGGAGTGCTCGCCCAGCGCAGTCAGGTCTACCGCCGCGCGCAGGGAGCGGGCGATCAGACGGGAGATCTCCAGAGTGCGACCACTCTGCTTGCCGGAGGCCGCTTCGCGGTTCATCCGGGAGTGGGTGGAGCGCGGCAGCATGCCGTATTCGGCAGTCACCCAGCCCTGATTCTTCCCTTTCAGGAAGCGCGGCACGCTGGTGTCGACGCTGGCGGTGCAGAGCACGCGAGTGTTACCGAACTCCACCAGCACTGAGCCTTCTGCATGTTTGGTGAAATTGCGGGTAATGGTAACCGGGCGAAGTTGCGCGGCACTGCGATCGCTTGGACGTGACATGGAACGGACCTCTGGGCTGGCTCAAATTGGCGGGGGATTATAAGTGATCCTGCCCCAAATATCAGCCGCTAAAACCACTGCATCGGCTGACGAACAGGGCCGGGCTGAGTATACTGGCCGCACACTTCATCAAGCCCGGAACAATCAATGATTCACAGCATGACCGCCTACGCCCGCAAGGAATTCAAGGGCGACTGGGGCACAGCCGTTTGGGAAATTCGTTCGGTAAACCAGCGCTATCTGGAAACCTACATTCGCCTGCCGGAGCAACTGCGCAGCCTGGAACCGGTTCTGCGTGAGCGTTTCCGCGCCAAGCTGCAGCGCGGCAAGGTGGAGTGCAACCTGCGTTTCGAAGCCGCTCAGGCCGCAGCCAGCCAGCTGCACATCAATGAAGAGCTGGCCAAGCTGATCATCGACAGCGCCAGCTGGGTCATGAAAGAAGCAGGCCAGGGCCAACTCAATCCGGTCGACGTACTGCGCTGGCCGGGTGTCATGGCCGCCGCCGAGCAGGACATGGACGCGGTCGCCACCGAGCTGCTCGGCGGTTTTGACCAGACCATGGAAGATTTCCTCGCCTCCCGCGCCAGCGAAGGGGCCAACCTCAAGGCGCTGATCGAACAGCGTCTGGCCGGTATTCAGGTGGAAGTGAAGAAGGTGCGCGTCCACCTGCCGCAGATCATCGAGTGGCAGCGCCAGAAGCTCACCGACCGGCTGGCCGAAGCCAAGGTGGAGCTGGATCCGGCCCGCATCGAGCAGGAGATCGTGCTGCTGGCCCAGAAGATTGACGTGGCCGAAGAGCTGGATCGTCTGGAGATGCACATCAGCGAGACCAACAAGATCATGAAGAAGGGTGGCGCCTGCGGTCGTCGTCTCGACTTTATGATGCAGGAGTTCAACCGCGAGTCGAACACCCTCGGCTCCAAGTCCATCAACGCCGAAGTGACCCAGTCCGCCGTCGAGCTGAAAGTCCTCATCGAGCAGATGCGCGAGCAGATCCAGAACATCGAGTGATGGGTCGCTGACTATCCGGTTGTTACCTGCAAAAGAGCCCTTGACTCCTCAAGGGCTCTTTTATTTTCAGGCCATCGCACCTGTCGCCCGCCGCCGGTGAGTCAACGGCTGGGGAGCACCCTAGCCTATCGGCATCACCAGCGCAGGTTGTTGAGGGTCGCTCAGCCGCTCGGCCAAATAGTCCACCAGCAATCGCACCTTGGGGGAGAGGTGGCGGTTGTGGGGATAGAGGGCCCAGATCCCCTCCGCCGGCGCTCGCAGTTCCGGCAGCAGCTCGATCAGCTCCCCTCGGGCCAGATGGTCGCTCACGTAGTAGTCCGGCAGCTGGATGATGCCGATCCCCTTGAGCGCCGCATCCAGCAGGGCGTGGCCGCTGTTGCACTGCAACAATCCGTGCACCCGTACGCTATGGGGGCGACCATCCAGGGTGAAGTGCCACTCGTCGCTGTTGCCCACCAGACAGGTGTGGCGGGTCAGCTCGGAGAGGCTGTTGGGCATGCCGTGACGGGCGGTGTAGGCCGGTGAGGCGCAGACATAGGGCACCCGCTGCGCCAGCTTGCGCGCCACCAGCGTCGAATCCTTGAGATGACCGAGCCGCAGCGCCAGATCGTAGCCCTCGTGCACCAGATCCAGCAGCTGGTTGGTGAGGTTGAGGGTCACCTCCAGCTGGGGGAAACGCACCATGAAGTCGTTCACCAGCGGGGCGATGCGGCTCTCGCCGTAGGAGACGGGGGCCGTGATGCGCAGGGTGCCTTGCGGTACCGCCTGATGGCGCCCTACCGCCAGCTCCGCCTCGTAGAGGTTGTCGAGCAGCTGACGACAGTGGCGATAGTAGATCTCGCCAAGCTCGGTGAGCCGCACCTGACGGGTGGTGCGCAGCAGCAGCTTGGCCTGCAGCCGATCCTCCAGCTGCGCCACCTGACGGCTCACTTGCGCCACCGATACTCCCAGCTTGCGTGCCGCCGGAGTAAAGCCCCCCTGCTCCGCCACGCTGACAAATTCACAGATCCCTTCCCAGCCGAACATTATTACCTATGTGTAAAAGTGATTTGAGATTTGCCCTCATTATCACCAAATCGGCAGGAAACTACACTGAATGCCCGAACTCATCTCTGTTCACCCTGCTCAACAATAAGGACATCCGTCATGGCACAGGTTCAAAGCATCAAGTGTAAGGCCGCCATCGCCTGGGGCCCGGGTCAGCCCCTCTCCATCGAAGAAGTCGAGGTCATGCCACCGCAAGCGGGCGAAGTGCGGGTGCGCATCGTCGCGACCGGCGTCTGCCACACCGATGCCTTCACCCTCTCCGGTGAGGATCCGGAAGGGGTCTTCCCCTGCATTCTCGGCCACGAGGGAGGCGGCATCGTCGAATCGGTCGGCGAAGGGGTCACCAGCGTCAAGGTGGGGGATCACGTGATTCCGCTCTACACCCCCGAGTGCGGCGAGTGCAAATTCTGCAAATCCGGCAAGACCAACCTGTGCCAGAAGATCCGCGCCACTCAGGGCAAGGGGCTGATGCCGGACGGCACCACCCGCTTCTCGAAAGATGGTCAGCCCATCTATCACTACATGGGCACCTCCACCTTCAGCGAATACACGGTACTGCCTGAGATCTCCATCGCCAAGGTAGACCCGGCCGCCCCGCTGGAAGAGGTCTGCCTGCTCGGTTGTGGCGTCACCACCGGCATCGGCGCCGTGATGAACACCGCCAAGGTGAAAGAGGGTGAGAGCGTCGCCATCTTCGGGCTGGGGGGCATCGGCCTCTCGGCGGTGATCGGTGCCCGTCTGGCCAAGGCCGGTCGCATCATCGCCATCGACATCAACGAGAGCAAGTTCGAGCTGGCCCGCAAGCTGGGCGCCACCGACTGCATCAACCCGAACGATTACGACAAACCGATCCAGGAGGTGATCGTCGAGCTGACCGATGGCGGCGTCGAATTCTCCTTCGAGTGCATCGGCAACGTCAAAGTAATGCGTGCGGCGCTGGAGTGCTGCCACAAGGGCTGGGGCGAGTCGGTCATTATCGGCGTCGCCGGAGCGGGTCAGGAGATCAGCACCCGTCCGTTCCAACTGGTGACCGGTCGGGTCTGGCGCGGCAGCGCCTTCGGCGGGGTTCGCGGTCGCAGCGAGCTGCCGAGCTATGTGCAGCGCTATATGCAGGGTGAGTTCCGTCTCGATGACTTCATCACCCACACCATGCCGCTGGAACAGATCAACGAGGCGTTCGACCTGATGCATGAAGGCAAGAGCATTCGCACCGTCATCCACTACTGAGCATGATCACCCCGCCCGCCACTGCGGGCGGGGTGCAGGAGTCCTTCGATGAATCTGGAGATTATCAGCAGCAACAAGAGCTTCGACGGCTGGCACAAGCGCTATCGCCACCACGCCAGCGTGCTCGGCTGCGAGATGAATTTTGCCATCTATCTGCCGCCTCAGGCCCTCACCGGCCAGAAGGTGCCCGTGCTCTACTGGCTCAGCGGCCTCACCTGCACCGATGAGAACTTCATGCAGAAGGCGGGCGCTCAGCGTATCGCCGCCGAGCTCGGCATCGCCCTGGTGGCGCCGGACACCAGCCCCCGCGGCGACGGCGTAGCGGACGATCCCGGTTATGACCTCGGCATGGGGGCAGGCTTTTACGTCAATGCCAGCCAGAGCCCCTGGCAGGCGCACTACCAGATGTATGACTACGTCACCCGCGAACTGCCTGACTTGATAGAGACTCACTTCCCGGTCTCGACCCGCCGCGCCATCAGTGGCCACTCCATGGGGGGTCACGGGGCGCTGATCGCCGCTCTGCGCGAGCCCGGTCGCTACCGCTCGGTCTCGGCGTTCAGCCCCATCTGCCACCCGAGCCGCTGCCCCTGGGGCCAGAAGGCGCTCGGCGCCTACCTCGGCAGCAATCCCTTGTTGTGGCAGGAGTGGGATGCCTGCCAGCTGCTGCGCCACCAGCCGGTCACGCCGCTGCCCACCCTGGTGGATGTGGGACTGGATGATCCCTTTCTCGCCGAGCAGTTGCATATCGATGCGCTGGCCGAAGTGGCCGCCAACAAGGAGTGGCCGCTGGAGCTCAACCGCCACGAGGGCTATGACCACAGCTACTACTTCGTGGCGAGCTTTATCGAGGCGCACCTGCGCTTTCACGCCCGCCACCTCTGATCAAAACAGGCCCGTTGCGGGCCTGTTCCAGTTGGTGTTGTGGTGATCGGACAAGATCCGCCTTGCTGCTCGTGGTAACGGCATGCCAGAGCAGAGCATCAGTGGTAGCAGCCTCCGCATAATACCGGCTTGCCCTGGCCAAGGTCGGCCGATTACCCTTGAGGATTGCGATGGAGGAGGTATTCCGTGAACTACGACGTTTCGTTGTTGGAGATAAAGCTGTTTCTGATGACCACCCGGTTTGGCAGTTTTTCAGATGTGGCGCGTCGGCAGGATATGACCCCCTCGTCCGTCTCGCGCAAGATGGCGCAGTTGGAGGAGAAGGTGGGCTCCAAACTGCTGCACCGCCATACCCGCTCCATCTCCCTCACCGAGGAGGGGGTCGCTTTTGCCAAACAGTGCGCCGAGATCCTCCAGCAGTATGAGCGGGTGGTTGGCCAGATCGAGCAACGGGCGGATACCCCGAGAGGCACCATCCGGATCAGCGCGCCGGTCGCCTTTGGCCGGCTGCACATCGCCCCCTATCTGACCGAGCTGCTGGAGCGCTACCCCCTGCTCAAGGTCGAGTTGCAGCAGACGGATCACTATGTCGATCCGGCGGCCGAGTCGATCGACCTGCTGATCCGCATCGGGATCTCGCAAGACTCCTCCCTGCGAATGAAGCAGTTTGGCCAGCAGCACTACGTGATGGCGGCCAGCACCGACTACCTCAATCGCCATGGCGAACCAGCCAGTCCGGATGAGCTGGTGCAGCACAACTGTCTGGTCTTCAAGGGGAGCAACGGCCTGCAGCGCTGGTTCATCGGCCAGGAGCAGCTGCAACCCTATGAGGTGAGCGGCACCCTCTACAGCAACAATGCCGATACCCTGGTTGCCGGCGCGGTGGCGGGTGCCGGGATTGTAGTGTTCCCCACCTGGCTCATCGGCGAGGAGCTGAAAACCGGACGGCTCAAGCCGATCATGACCCGGTTCACCGTCTCCACCAGCGTGGAGCAGCAGGTGATCAGCGCACTCTATCTGGAGACCGACCAGCTCGCCGCCAAGGTGAGGGTGGTGATCGATTTTCTGGCGGGAAAATATGGCTCTCCCTGCTACTGGGATGCCAGACAGGTTTAGCCAGACAGCCTGCCGGTCAGCTTGTGCAGCGCCGGCAGCAAGACAAAGACGGCGCAGGCCACGATCACGCTGTCGATGAGCAACACTGCGACTGGTGCGGCGGGGTCGAGCTGCCATCTCGCCAGCAGCGGCGCCATCCAGCGCGGGATCAGCAGCGTCAGCGGAAAGATGATGGCCAGCACGTGCAGGTATTCGCCAAGCTGTTTTTTCATAAAGCCTCTGATGTTGTGGCAGCCAAGCCAGTGGCAAGAGTGGTATCCCCTTCACCACTGGCGAGCCAGCTACAGCGTGGTGATGTTCCGGGTGCAGATAAAGTGGGCATCCGTGGCAAAGGTTTCGAATTGACGGATCACCTGCTGCATCTGCGAACTCTGGATCTCCTGCAGAAATTGCGTCTCCGACTCAATGCGGATCACTTCGAAGTAGTCCCACGGCGACGCACTCTGCTGCCCCAGCATCTTCAGCCCCTTGAACACCTCGAACGAGGTGACGCTGTTGAGCCGGTTCACGGTGGGCAGATCGACTTCCCGTGCCCACGCCAGATAATCCGCCTCGCTCGTCCCCGGTTTGAGATTGAAAAAGACCATCAGGGTTGTTGCCTGTTCACTCATTTACTTGTTCCTGTTGTCGGTTCGCCAGATAGATGCAGAGCAGCGCTGCGGCGACGGCCATCATGGCGGCAAGGCGCCAATAGTTTAGGGGGATGGGGGCATTGCCCAACCAACCCATGGTATCGATCACCAGACTCATCACCATCTGGCCCAGAATGGTGGCCACTGTGGCGATGGCGACCCCTACTCGTGGAATGGCCGCGACCATCACCACCATGTAGACAATGCCGAACAGGGCTCCGGCCAGCTGCCACTTCGGCACGCTGAGCAGGGTCGCCTGATAGGGCGGCTCAAAGAAGAAGATCAGCAGAGCGGTCACCACAGTACCCATGGTGAAGGTGAGCAACGAACTCTGCACCACACCGACCCGCGCTCCCAACTGACCATTGATCGCCGCCTGGGCGCTGAGCGCCATGCCGGAGACGATGGCCAACACGATAATCAGCACCATCAGTTTGCTCCCAGATAGGTAAACAACAGCGCCAGCGCGATGCAGCCGAGCGCCACCAGCCGCACAGGACGGGTTGCCCGTTTCGGCATGCCAAACCAGCCGAAGTAGTCGATGGCAAAGCTCTTGGTCACCTGCCCCAGCAGGACACAGATCATCGTCATCGCCACCCCCAGCATGGGAGTCGAGAGAGTGAGCGCCACCACATAGACGGGGCCGAGCAAGCCACCGATCAGCTGCCATTTCGGCACCCCATGCCATCCTGTGGATGGCCCCCGCACCGTGAAGAAACGGATCAGCCAGAGCAGTGCAGCCCCCACGCCGAAGATGCTCAGGGTGGCCCACAGATGGCCCACCTGTTCACCAAGCGGGCCCAGCAGGCCCGCTTCGAAGGAGAGGCCCATGCCGGCCATCACGATTAGCAAAACCGAGAGCGCGTTCATCGTGGATCAAACAGGGCGACGGGTGATTGACGGCTATAGGCCTTGCCCTGCGGATAGGAGACCAGCTCCAGCTGCATGCCCCATGGCGCAAGAAAATAGACCCAGGACTCCCCTGCGGTCGGCCCTTCCGTCATACATGTCGGCTCGCCCAGCACGGCGATCCCCTCCTCCTTCAGGTAAGCCACTGCCGCCGCCATGTCATCCACATAGAAGGCGAGATGGTGGCCACCGATATCGGCGTTGTTGGGAGCCTTGAGGTTGCGCTCGATATTGCTGGCGTACTCGAAGATCTCCAGATTGATCCCTTTGGCATTCATCACCGCAATACGGGTGATCTCGGCGCGGGCATTCACGTTGAGGTGCTCCGCCATCCAGTTGTCACTCGCCACAAAGGGCCCGAATTCATAGGCCAGCTCGAAATCGAAGTGGTCGCGAAAGAAGGCGATAGCCTCTGCCAGATTGGGTACGGTAAAGCCGATATGATCGGGCTTTTTCAGTCCTGGAATGGCCATCAGATATCCCCCCGCTCATGACGCAATTTGTTGAGCGCCCCCATGGTGGTCGCACCCTTGTTGAAACCGGTATAGACGGATGCGAAGACGATCAGCTCTTCAAGCTCCTGCCAGGTCGCCCCCTGCTTGAGCGCCATATCGACATGGGCTGCGAAAGGGTTGCCTTCACCGCTGACGTTGAGGGCCATCTGGTCGATGGCGATGGTGATGAGCGCCTTGGTCTTCTGGTCGAGCAGCGGCATGCCCCAGGCTTCACCGGCCACACGGACCGTCATGTCGCCCCAGGTCGGGTGGATGGATTTGAGCCCGCTGACCAGAGCCTGATCATCGAGCACGGCATTTGCAAAAGGTAATAATGTAGTCATCAGTGACGCCTCAGTAGTTGATAAGTTCGCCGTAGCGGATGAGGCGCATTATAGGGAGCGGGATTTATTGAAAAACCGGCGGACCGGAACATCACTTATGCAGGATTTGCACAAATGGCACGGGGAGTTGCGCCATGTTGGAAAAAACAAAACAGGCCCGTTGCGGGCCTGTTTCAGTTGTGGTGATCGGTTGATATCAGCTGCCCGCTCGGGTCACGCCGCCGGAGCCTGCGAGCTGCTGCTCCACCTTGGGATCGCCCCAGTAGGCGATGTTGCCTGAGCCGGCGATGCCGACTTTCAGCGTATCCTGCGCCCGTACCGCCACATCACCGCTGCCGGCGATATTGACCTCTACCTCGTTGCCGCGCATCTCGCTCCCGAGCACATCGCCAGCACCGGCAATGTTCAGCTCGATAGCCTGTGCCGAACCGCTGCCCAGCTCCAGACTGCCGGTGCCAGCGATATTCCCTTCCAGCCGTTTCAGCTCCAGCTGACTGGCGACGATGTCACCGGTACCGGCCACCGACAGCACCAGCTCATCGCCCTTGAAGCCGCTCAGATCGCCGTTGCCGGTCCCGGCCAATGCCAGTTCGTTCAGCACCGGTAAGGTGATGGTCAGCTCCAGCGGCTCGGTAGGATCGAGCCGGTAACCCTCCTTCACCTCGATCTCCAGCTTGTCGCCGCTCTCGGTCAGCTCCAGATAGGGCAGCAGGTTCTCCTGCCCCTTGATCAGGATGCCGCGCGGCTCCCCCGCTACCAGATGGAGGGTGGCAGGCACACCCGCCAGCACCCGGGTCACCCCGTCACCAAGCGCCTGCTGGCGCTCGACCACAGCCCCCGCGCCGGTCACTCTGGTCTGATCCAGCCAGTGACACCCACTGAGCCCCGCCATCAACATGACAACCATCATCCATTTCATCGCTACTCTCCTCCTTATGTGTTGGCCATCCAGGGCCAATTGGTTTTCATGCTCTGCAAAGCGTGAGCCAATAATTAACATGATGATTCAAAAGGAAATAACCATTTACACCTGAACAGACAGAAAAATTTAGAGAGCCATTTAGACCATATTTTGGTGAAAATAACCATTCTCGAACGGATATGATTGTGGCTGATTGGCGGGTCGCCCTGCCGGTCACTATGCTGACAGCCCGTAGAAGTTTTTAATTGCCCTGCCGGTCTGTTGAGCCAATAGTGGTACTTCGTGCGTACCAAGCTCTCCATTGCGGTAATGTCATTACCACTGTCTTGTCAGTCTTCACTGCCAACAAGGAGCCAGAGCGTGACCCAAGCAAGCCCTCTCTATGCCACCGCCACCGGTCTGCCGGAACCGACTCGCACCCCGCTGCTGACCGGCAGCGATCCCGAGCAGAAACGGCGCGAGCTGCTCAGCTACTTCTGCCAGACCTTCGATCTCTACGATTCGCTGTTCGACTGTCTGGCCGATGAGCGCGCCTGGTTCAACAAGGCGATCCCCCTGCGCCACCCGCTCATCTTCTACTACGGCCACACCGCCGCCTTCTTTATCAACAAGCTGCTGGCGGCGCGCCTGATCGATCAGCGGCTGGATGCCCGCATCGAGGCCATGGTCGCCATCGGGGTGGACGAGATGAGCTGGGACGATCTGGACGAGACCCACTACGACTGGCCCAAGGTCAGCGAGCTGCGCAGCTATCGAGCCAAAGTTCGTACGCTGGTGTGCGATTTCATTCGCCAGATGCCGCTCACCCTGCCCATCGACTGGCAGAGCCCGGCCTGGGTGATCCTGATGGGGATAGAGCACGAGCGCATCCACCTCGAGACCTCCAGCGTGCTGATCCGCCAGCTGCCACTCGCCTGGGTGCGACCGCAGCCTTATTGGCCCGCCTGTACCGAAGCCCGCCGCCGCATTGATCAGGTGCCCGCCAACAGCCTGCTGCCGGTGGCCGGCGGCAAGGTGCGCCTTGGCAAGCAGGACGCCACCTACGGCTGGGACAACGAATATGGCGAGCGCCAGATCGAGCTGGCCCCGTTTCAGGCCAGCCGCATGCTGGTGAGCAATGCCGAGTACCTCGCCTTCGTCCAGGCGGGCGGCTACGGCCAGCAACAGTGGTGGGATGAGGAGGGATGGGGCTGGTGCCAGTACGCCAGGGCGCAGATGCCCACCTTCTGGGTGGGTGACCCCGCCGAGCCCGAACAATTGCAGCTGCGGCTGATGACCGAGCAGATCGCCATGCCATGGGACTGGCCGGTCGAGGTAAATCAGCTGGAGGCGGCTGCCTTCTGTCGCTGGAAGGCGGCCCTGACCGGACTCCCCATCCAGCTGCCGAGCGAGGCGGAATGGATGCTGCTGCGCGAGCAGCTACCCGGCGATCAGCCGGACTGGACGGAGGCCCCCGGCAATATCAATCTGGCCCGTTTCGCCTCCTCCTGCCCGGTGGATGCCTGCCCGCAAGGGGAGTTCTTCGATCTGGTGGGCAATGTCTGGCAGTGGACCAGCACCGCCATCGATGGCTTCGATGGCTTTAAAATCCACCCGCTCTACGACGACTTCTCCACCCCTACCTTTGATGGCAAGCACACCCTGATCAAGGGCGGCAGCTGGATCAGTACGGGCAACGAAGCGCTCAAATCATCCCGTTACGCCTTCCGGCGTCACTTCTTCCAGCATGCGGGTTTCCGCTATCTGGTCTCCCGTTATCAGGAACCCGTTATCGTGAATCCCTATGAAACCGACACGCTCGTCGCTCAGTACCTCGACTTCCAGTACGGCCCGAGCCACTTCGGGGTCGCCAACTACGCCAAGACGCTTGCTGATCTTGCTGGCGAGCTGTGCAGCAACCACCAGCGGGCACTGGATATCGGCTGTGCCACCGGCCGCGCCAGCTTCGAACTGGCTCGCCACTTCCAGCATGTGGACGGGGTCGACTACTCGGCCCGCTTCATCGATGTGGCGCTGGCACTCGCCAGCCAGGACAGCTTCCGCTACGCCATTCCGCTGGAGGGTGAACTGGTGGAGTATTGCGAGGCACGCCTGTCGAGCCACGGGCTGGGGGCGAGTCAGGCTGAGCGCATCCACTTCAGTCAGGGGGATGCCTGCAACCTCAAACCCAAATATGACCACTACGATCTGGTGCTCGCCTCCAATCTGATCGACCGGCTGCGGGAGCCCGCCCGCTTCCTGCGGGATATCGCCCCCCGGCTGCGCAGCGGTGGCCTGCTGGTGCTCACCAGCCCCTATACCTGGCTGGCGGAATATACCCCGCCCGCCAACTGGCTCGGCGGCATTCGTGAAAACGGCGAGGCGCTCACCACCTATCAGGCGCTGCAACGGCTGCTGGCGGCGGAGTTCGAGGAGCACTGCCCGCCGCGGGATGTGCCCTTCGTCATCCGCGAGACAGCCCGCAAATATCAGCACACGGTGGCGCAGCTCACCGTCTGGCGCAAACGCTAATCCGCCGATCGGCATGCAGATGAGAAGAGGGAGGCCAACGGGCCTCCCTCTTGTTATGGCAATAAAAACGGCGCGAGTATCAATGCCCCTGCTCGTGATAGCGGCGGGCCAGCACGGCGCAGACCATCAGCTGGATCTGGTGGAAGATCATCAGCGGCAGCACCATCACCCCGACGCTGGCGGCCGGGAACATGACGTTGGCCATCGGCACCCCGTTGGCCAGACTCTTCTTGGAGCCGCAGAAGACGATGGTGATCTCGTCCGCCTTGTCGAAGCCGAGGCGGCGGCTGATCCAGACGTTCCAGCAGAGCACCAGCGCCAGCAAGATGCAGCTCAGCAACACGATACTGGCCAGATCGTACCAGCCTACTTGATGCCAAATCCCCTGCACCACCGCCTCGCTGAAGGCGACGTAGACCACCAGCAGAATGGAGCTCTGATCCAGCTTGCCGATGAGCGGGCGATGGCTATCGACCCAGCGACCGATGAGCGGGCGCGACAGGTGGCCCACCACGAACGGCAGCATCAGCTGCATCATGATGGACTGAATGGAGTGCCAGGTGTCGATCCCCTCCCCCTGCACGTGGATCATCATCCCCACCAGCACCGGCGAGAGGAAGATACCGAGGATGCTGGAGGCCGAGGCGCTGCACACCGCCGCCGACACATTGCCCCCCGCCATCGAGGTAAAGGCGATGGCCGACTGCACGGTGGCAGGCAGGGCGCAGAGATAGAGGAAGCCGAGGTAGATGGCCGGGCTCAGCCAACTCGGCACCAGCGGGGTGAGCAGCAGCCCGAGCAGCGGAAACAGCACGAAGGTGCTGAGCATCACCACCAGATGAAGCCGCCAGTGACCGAGGCCCGCCAGCAGGTTCTGGCGCGACAGCTTGGCGCCATGCATGAAGAACAGGAGCGCCACCGCCAGCTTGGTCAGCAGACCGAACCAGACGGCTACCTGCCCCTCACAGGGAAAGAGGGAGGCCAGGGTGACCACCGCAATCAGCACAACAGTAAAGGGATCCAGACGCACGAAAGGTCTCCATCAGAAGGGCATCCTGCTGCCATGGCGACAGTCAGGATTGGGGAGGAAAAGAAACAGAGCGGGAGATGTCTGGCACCTCCCGCTAAAACGAACCTCCAGCTTACCCCGATAACGAAGAGGCGCAACGTTGTGCAGCGGTTAATTGTTCATCAATGCTTAACGCCTTTACTTTATCGAATAGCGGAAGTTGCTGACCCGCGGCCAGATAGCGCCAAACCGGGGCTAAATGGATAAAAAAACGGGCGACCCAGGCCGCCCGTTCCACTTTTTCGCCCAGCCGATCAGCGCTGGCTGACCAGCTTGCCGCTGCCGGTTTTCTTCTCATTGCCGGCGAGCTTGCTGGCCTGCCGCTTCTCGAAGCGGGAGATCCACCAGTAGGCCAGCGCCGAGAAGACCGCTGTCATAAAGACGTTGATGAAGAAGGCACGTACCAGATCCACTCCGGCCGGGAAGGCAGAAGCGCTCATGCTCACCACGAAGATGGCAATCAGCACCGACACCACGCCCATCCCGAACTTGCGCGACCCCATGCGGAAGTCACGGGGGGTGTCGTCATGTTTCCAGCGAAACACGAAGTAGGCCACCATGATGAAGATCGGCGGCAACATGGCGGTGCCGGCGGTGAGGTTGATGGCGGTGTTCATCATCTGCTGCACCGACTCGGAGCCGAAGCCGTTGACCACCAGCATCGCGAACACGAAGACAAACTGCCACCAGGCGGCGCGCACCGGCACGCCGTGCTTGTTGAGCTGGGTGGTCTTCTCGCCGTAAACCCCCTGCGGGATCTCGGAGAAGTGGATCTTCACCGGCGCCGAGGTCCACATCATCATGGAACCAAACATGGCGATGAACAGCACCACGCCGACGAAGCGGCCCACCAGCGCCTCGGAAAGCCCGAAGTACTGGGCCATGCCAGTGAAGATCTCCACCATGCCGCCGGCATAGGTGAGGCTCTCGCGCGGTACGAACACGTTCACCAAAAGGGAACCGACCGCATACATGGCACCGATGACGATGCCGGCACTGATGATCACCTTGATGAAGGACTTCTGGCCGCCCTTCACATCATTGAGGTAGGCCGCTGCAGTCTCGGCACCGCCCGCCGCCTGGAAGATCCAGCACATGATGCCGAGGGTCGCCCAGTTGACGGTGGGAGTCATCGCCTCCAGCGTGATGGGCTGGGCCGGCACATGATCGCCACTCAGAGCCATCAGGGCACCCAGCACATAGATGGCGAACAGGGCAAACACCCCATAGGCCACTATTTCGGCAATCTTGCCAAGCCAGCTCGCCCCCTTGGTGGAGATATGGGTCGCCGCCGCAAACAGCACGATGGAGATGATCGAAGTGACCATGGGCGAGAAGCTGTACTCATAGCCCAGCATGGCGTAGGAGGCGTAGGCGATGACGTTGGGTAGCAGAGAGACGAACCAGAACAGGTTTACGAACCAGTAGAGAAACGAACCCAGATAGGCCATCCGGGTGCCGAGCGGCTTTTTCAGCCAGTCGTACATCCCCGACTCGGAGTTTTTATTGGCCGAAACGAACTCGGCGATGATGAAGACGAACGGAATGAAGTAGACGATGGTCGCCAGCAGGAAAATGGGGGCGGAGCTGAGCCCCAGCTCGATGTTGTTGTTGACGATGTTGCGCACGTTGAACACGGCGGCAAAGGTCATCGACAACAGGGCAAACTTGCCTATGGTGCCGCGTACGGATTCAGACATGGTGTCCTCCTGTGGACTCGCGCTCCCTGCGGGTAACGCGGTGACTCTGTGATGTGTTCGGCAAGGGTCTGTCGGCCCCGCGCTTTACTCTCTTGTTATGATCGGGCCGCGTGGACGGCCTCGTTGGTGAACCGGTGCAGTCTCCCGCACCGGCTCGCAATACCAGTCAGACGATCGGGGTGCCCGGCGCCATCGGCACCCGCGGTTGCAACAGTACGCTCTGGCTCTCGTCCGGGGTCTCGGCGCAGAGCAACATGCACTCGGAGCGCTCGCCGCGCATCCTGGTGGGCTTGAGGTTGGTCAGTACCACCACCTCGCTGCCCATCAGCTCCTCTTCGCTGTAGTAAGGCACCAGACTGGTGACGGTCTGCAGCGGCCGCTCGCCCCCCACGTCGATCTGGACGATGTAGAGTTTGTCTGCCCCGGGGTGGCGCACCACCTCCAGCACCTTGCCTACCTTCATCTCGACCCGTTTGAATTCGGCAAACTCGATCGTCTCGCTCATGCTCTTTTCCTTTTCTGGTTCAACGGTTTGCGGGTGGCCAACGGCCACCCGGTTTGATTGGTATTCAATGCCGTGCTTATGGCGTCTGCATGGCAACCTGCGCCGTCGGCTGGGCCTCTTTCGCGCGCGCTTCGGCGCTGAGGGAGGCCTCGTATCTGTTGTATTTCCACCAGGCGAAGCCGAGGAAGATCACGATCCCGCCGACGTTGTAGAAGATGATGGTCATGATGTCGGCGCCGGTCGGGAAGGTGGAGGCGAGGAAGCCCACCGAGAAGATGGCGATCAGCACCGACACCACTGCGATGCCGGTGGTGCGCGAACCCATCCTGAAATCCCGCGGCAGGTGATCGAGCTTCAGACGCAGATTGAGGTAGGCCAGCATGATGAACAGTGGCGGCAGCATGGAAGCGGCAGCGGTCATGTTGATGACGGTGTTCATCAGATCCTGAGCGGTGTTGGAGCCCAGGGTCGGGATCACCATCAGCGGCAGCACGATGAGGTACTGGATCCAGGCTGCACGGGCGGGTACGCCGTTCTCGTTCAGCTCGACCGTCTTCTTGCCGAAGATGCCGGCCGGAATTTCGGAGAAGAAGATCTTCACCGGGGTCGCCGTCCACATCAGCAGGGAGCCGAACATGGCGGTGAAGGAGACCAGACCGACGAAGCGGTTCATCAGGATCTCCGGCAAGCCGAAGTAGGCTGCCAGCCCTTCAAACACCTGCACCGAGCCGCCGGTATATTTCAGGGTACCGCTCGGCACGAACACGTTGATCAACAGCGAGGCGATGGAGTAGAGCACGCCGATAAAGATCCCGGCGATGATGATCACCTTCACGAATGACTTGGAGCCCCCCTTCACGTCATTGACGTAGACCGCCACCGACTCGGCGCCACCGGCTGCCATAAAGATCCAGGGGATGATGCCGAGGAAGGCCCAGCTGAAATCGGGGATCATGGCCTCTACCGTGATGGGGTCGGCCGGTTGCACACCGCCCACCAGTGCCGCACCTGCCAGCAGAATGTAGGAGAGGGTCAGCAGCAGCATCAGGGACGAGGTCACCGAGGTGATGGGGCCGAGCATCTTGGCGCCGTTGGTGGAGACATAGGTGGCAAAGGCGAACAGCACCATACTCAACGCCGTGGTCGCCACCGGAGTGAGAATGTACTCGTAGCCGAGAAAGGCATAGGAGGCGTAGGCAATAACCCGCGGCAGCAGCGAGGTGAAGAAGAAGAGGTTCACGAACCAGTAGGTGTAGGCGGAGATAAAGGCCCAACGACCGCCGAGGGAGCTCTTCACCCAGGCATAGACGCCCGCTTCGGAGTTCTTATTCAGTGACACAAATTCCGCAATGATCAGGCAGAACGGAATGAAGTAAAAAATGGTGGCCAGAAAGAACATCGGGGCCGAGGCCAGACCGATCTCGATGTTGTTGTTGATGACGTTGTTGAAGCTGAATACCGCCGCGAAGGTGAGCGACAGCAAACCGAACTTGCCTATCGTATTCCGTTTGGAATCAGACATGGTGCATCTCCAGACCTTAGTTATTGCCGCGAAAGGGCCGGGCGTGGGTTGTAGGGTGAGCCCCGCCCTTCCGGCTTTTATCAGTGCAGAACCAGCGGCTTGTTATTTGTTCTTGAAGTAGCCGCCTTCGACGGTGACCTTGATGATCACCTTGCGCACCGGCGCATCGCCGACGAACCGGTAAGCCTCGTCGTTCTCGAAGATCACCACCTGACCGTTGCCGACCTTCTGGCGCTCACGCACCTCGCCAGCCAGCCACTCGCGGTCGGTGGTGTCGTCATAGCCCTGCTCGACCCGCAGCTCGCTCTTGGCAGCCCACTCCACCGTCTCTTCCCCTTCCAGGTAGTAGTGGAGGTCGAAGTAGCGGCGCTGCCCCTCGAACAGGGAGGTGGCCGGGCTGGCCCCCTCCTGCAAGCGGTAGGTGAGGGAGTCACCGATGGAGTGGCAGATGCCGGGCTTGAGGTTCGGCAGGTTGTTGATGGCCTCCACGCAGCGGCCCCACTTCTTGCCCTCCCGGTAGATGTTTTTGAACAGGGTCAGGTTGTCCAGGGTGATCATGCGAGGTTCCTCCCGCCGTTGATGGTGAGATCGAGCCCGGCCAGCGCAGCCGGATTGAGGTTGCCACGGGCAATGGGCAGCAGGGTCAGGCCGAAGCTGAACGGCTCGAAGCGCACCCGCCAGGAGTCCAGCACCTCGGAGCCCCAGGAGTTGGAGCCCAGCCCCAGCACCTTGTGATCCAGATTGAGGGTGAGGTAACCGCTCGGCTCCAGCTCGTTGATGTGCTGCGCCCCGTGGATATGCTCCCAGCTGTAGGGCCAGACGCTCAGGTTGATGGGGGCATCGGGCCGCACGTAGAGACCGGCGCCGTGGCGGTTGGTCAGGGTCGCCCAGCGCACCTGCTGGCGGTTGCCGTTGTCCTGCGGGAAGGGGTAGTGCTCCCACATCTCACCGACTGTGCTCTGGAAGCTGTCGATCCAGTTGCTCTGGCGGCTGTCCTGATAGTTCTCGCCCGGGCCCATGCCGTAGTAGTGCACCCGGTCGAGATCCTGACGAATGCCCAGCTCGAAGCCGATCTTGGGGATGATGTCGTCATAGCCGCCGTAGGGCTGACCGGAGAGGGCCACATGCAGCTGACCGTTCGGGCTCAGGGTGTAGACGTAGCGGCAGCGCATGCCGAAGTCGAACACCGGCGGCGCGATCAGGCTCTCGACCGTCACCTCGACCGCCTCGCCCAGCTGACGCCAGCTCAGGGTGCGGAAGTGCTCCTGCATGATCTGCAGGTGGTTCGGGTGCCACAGGCTCTCGTACTCCTGCTTGTGGTTGTCGATCATCGGCTTGAAGAAGGTGAGGTGCGGCGAGCGCTCAATCAGCTCGATACCATCCTGCTGCCAGCTCACCAGCTTGCCGTCGAGGCGCGAGAAGCGCAGGGCAAAGCCGCTGCCACTCAAGGTCAGGTCAAGGCGCTCATCGGCAATCTGCAACGCCGTGGCGTTGGGGTTGGCAAAGGGCTGCAGCTGGCGAGTCGACTCTTTCAGCCGGAACTGGTACTGGCCCAGCTCGTGCTCCGCCGCGCTGTAACGGGTGGCGGTGGCCTTGATGACCCGCAGCTGGACGAAGGTTTCCCGCCCATCAAGTGTGGGCAGTTCGAGCTGCAGCTCGGTGGTGGCTCCGGGGGAAATCCCTTCCAACCGGATTTGCTGGCTGGCCAGCAGCTCGCCCTCGGCCTTCACCTCGACCAGCAGGCGGATATCGTCGAGAGTGGAGAACCAGTAGCGGTTTTCCACTTCCAGCTTGCCGCTCGCCAGATCCAGCGCGCGCACCTTGACCGGGCAGATCACCTGCTTGTATTCACGCAGGCCCGGCCCTGGGGTCTGATCCGGATAAATGAGCCCATCCATGCAGAAGTTGTAGTTGTTGGGGTAGTCGCCATAGTCGCCACCGTACTTGTAAACGGGGCGGCCCTGCTCGTCCTGATCCAGAATGCCGTGATCGCACCACTCCCAAATGTAGTGGCCCTGAATGTGGGGATGGCGGTCGAACACCTGCTGGTATTCGCTGAGGCCACCCGGGCCGTTGCCCATGGCGTGGGCGTATTCGCAGAGAATGCGCGGCTTCGCCATCGGGAACTCGCCGAAGCAGTTCATCTGGGAGACGCGCGAATACATGGTGCTCACCACATCCACCACCTCGGCATCGCGATCCTCTTCGTAATGCACCAGTCGGGTCGGGTCGATCGCCTTGCAGCGCTGGTACATAGCTCTGATGTTGCAGCCGTAGCCGGACTCGTTGCCGAGCGACCAGATGATGATGGAGGGGTGGTTCTTCTGGGCGTGCACGTGGCGCTCGATGCGATCCACGAACACCGGCTCCCAGAAGGGGTCGTCGGTGATGCGGCTGAGATCGCCAACGTTGGCAAAACCGTGGGTCTCCACGTCGGTCTCCGCCATCACGAACAGACCGTACTGGTCGCACAGCTCATAGAAGCGAGGATCGTTCGGGTAGTGGGCGGTGCGCACCGAGTTGAGGTTGTGCTGCTTCATCAGCACGATATCGCGTTCAACACGATCCATGCCGACTGCGCGACTCTTGAGGTGGTCGTTGTCGTGACGGTTCACCCCGTGCAGCTTGAGGTAGTGGCCGTTGACGTAGAAGAGGCCATTCTTGACCTTGATTTCACGCACCCCGACCCGCTGCGGGATCACTTCCAGCAGCTCACCCCGACCGTTGTAGAGGGAGAGTTGCAGCTGGTAGAGGTAAGGATCTTCGGCGCTCCACAGATGGGGATTGGCCAGATCCAGCGTGAAGCGGCAATCACACTTGCCGTCGATGGCGAGATGGTCGAGGGAGCCGCTGGCGATCTCGCTGCCCTGATCCAGCAGGGACCAGACCAGACGGTGATCACGGGCGGGCACACCAAGATTTTCCAACTGGATATCGCAGCTCAGGGTGGCGCTCTGATTGTCATCAGCCAGCGCGGTGCGGATAAAGAAGTCCTGCAGATGGGCGGCTGGTTTGCCCACCAGATAGACGTCGCGGAAGATCCCCGCCATCCACCACATGTCCTGATCTTCGATATAGGTGGAGTCAGCCCACTGCATCACCCGCACCGACAGCAGGTTCTCGCCAACCTTGGCGTAGGCGCTGATATCGAACTCGGCGGTGAGGCGGCTGCCCTTGCTGAAGCCGACGTAGTGGCCGTTCACATAGACCTCGAAGTAGGTCTCCACCCCGTCAAACTTGATGATCACCTGCTCGCCGTCCCAGGCCGTGCTCAGCGTGAAGCTGCGCTGATAGGCGCCGGTGGGGTTGTTGGTCGGCACGAAGGGCACGTCGATGGGGAAGGGAAAACCCTCGTCGGTGTACTGCAGATTGCCGTGCCCTTCCATCTGCCACATGTTGGGCACGGTGATCTGGCCCCACTCGCTCATGGGGCTGTGATAGAAGGCCTCCGGTACCTGCAGGGGGTGGTCGAAGTAGTGGAACTGCCACTGGCCGCCAAGGCTCAGAAAACGGCGGCTCAGCTCGCGCTGCATGGTGGCCGCCAGCGCGTGGTCGGCATAAGAGAAGAAGTAGGCGCGAGGGGCCAGCCTGTTTTCACCAACGAATTGGACGTTTTCCCAGTTATTCACATGTCCTCCCGGAACAAGGCAACGTTAACTGGGTAAACTCTAGATAAATATTTACTAAATATCAGCTTTGGGTTGGTAAAGTTTTAACCTGATCACAATGAACAGATGGTTTTGTGAGCGAGATCAGAAGCGGGAGATAAAGGAGGGCAAGATATGGATGAGTGGCATGGATGTTGATAAGAGTTGGCTGATTAGCAATAAAATCAACTATAAAACAATATGATATGAAGTTACTGGATGATATGGGAAAGAGGTTTGCTTGGGAGAGGTGTCGCACCACCGCAAGATGGCGCGACTAAAAAGCAGAATATTTTACTAAAATCAGCGAGTGGTGCCACGCAGGGTCAACTTGCTCGGCACCAGCACCCGAAGTGGAATATCACGCTCGTCACGCAGCCGTTCGACCAACAGATTGACTCCCTGGGAGCCCATCAACTCGGAGTGGATCCGCACTGTAGAGAGCGGCGGGAAGGTGAACTTGGCAGTTGGAATATCGTTGACGCTGATAAGCTCAATTTGCTGGGGAATCGCCAGTCCCTTCTCATGAATGGCACGCAGCACACCGATGGCGATGGAGTCGGAGGCAACGAACAGCGCCTTGGGCCAATCCCCTGCCAGCATCTCCTTCGCCAACTGGTAGCCGGAAGCGCTGGAGAAATCTCCACGATAGAGGTCGCTCTCCTGCACCACCCCCAGCCGCTGGCCATAATCCCGGAAGGCCAGTTCGCGCAGATCCGGATTCTCATCCTGGCCACCGATATAACCGATACGCTGGTGCCCCTGCGCGATGAAGTAATCGACTACCTGCTGGCTGATCAGGGCGAGATCCACATCGACCGAGTCGAACTCTCCCTGTGAACGGCAGTCGACAAACACCAGCTGGCTGGAACAAGCCCTTAGCTGGACGAGACGCTCGGCTGTGAGGGTACCGACCACCAGAATGCCATCCACGGCGCTCAGTTCGCGCCCTTCACCGCAGTTGTAGAGATGGGTCAGTTCGATATTGAGGCGGGCACTCTGGGTCTCGATGCCATAACGGATAGCGAGATAGTAAGGGTCGTTGACCTCGGTACTCTGGGGATAGGCATAGACCACCAGAAAGTGCAGCTTGCTCTTGTGTACCCCCTTGCGGGCGCTGCTGGTCTTGTACTCCAGCCGTTCGGCAATCTCGAAGATCCGCTGCTTGGTCTCTTCCTTGACGCTCAGGCTGGGATCCTCGTTCAGTACCCGGGATACCGTGGCGAGAGAAACCCCCGCTTCCTGTGCAATTTCCTTCAACGTAGCCATCAATACCTCGCTGGCAGCATCACGTGTTAATCGGCAACGGCTAAAGAGTAACGGGCAATCCCTTGATAGCCCAGCACTTTTACTAAAATGCCGGCGGCAGGGCAGATTTTTGGAACACAGAAATGCAAAAAGGCCTCCCGAATGGGAGGCCTCTTCTAAATAGGTGCCTGACAGTGTCCTACTCTCGCATGGCGAATGCCACACTACCATCGGCG
>NZ_JRJY01000103.1:0-28587 GCF_000801015.1 Aeromonas sp. ZOR0001
GAAAATTCTACTTATGAGCACCTCAGTTTTTCGGGGGGATTACCTTAGGACTGCTGCAACACGAGCAAGGCTTGCATTAGTAGCTAGCATTAAGCCTCGCCCTAAGACAGCTTTTGCAATCTGGTTAGCAATAATCAGCGTCAGCTGGTAAGAATAAAATCCACCAGACCTGAAAATACCGATAAATGCTGCTGTTGCTAGACTACCTTTTCCCATAGTGGCCTTTCCGCCCATCTCTTTGAGCAGTTCTGTTTTTTGTTCATCGGACATTTCAGATAAAGCTCTCTCGAGAATAGTTTCCAAAATCGAGTTTTCTATATCCTCAACCGATTTATTCTTGTTATAGGGAGCATTTAATTTACTAGCAACATCACAAACAATTTCATGATAATCAGGTCCCTGGCCACGCCATAAATTTGCAAATGAGTTGCCTCCCATATCTCTGATTTCTTTAGCTATGACATCTACATATCTACGATGATTAGGGTAATACTTTTTGTAATCATCATGGCATGTCAAATCTTCCGACAACTTAGTTTTCAAATACTCAACTAAAGTTTCAAGGTCATCATTACTAGCCGATGCCAATACTGGGTTTATATTCTTATCAAAAATAGATGAACTCATCACTACGAAACCTTATTTAATCACAACTCAAAAACAGTCAGATAGCAGTTCGAAACTCAACCGTTACGGTTGTGATTTAATGTGCATTATGTTTATAAAATAGTCTGGTAGACGTTAGAGAAAGCAGATCCCCTTCAACAGACTTTGCTGATGACCAGAAGAAATAAAAACAAATCAATCAATACTGATGGTTTTTTATACATAAACCAATACCACAAAGTAGTTGAGACTCAATTATCACCATTTAATTTGAAAACGACAATAAGAACTCCAAAAATATTCTTCTTTCAAAATTTGACCGTTCTTAGATACTGGCATTGAGCAATTTGCCCACCCCTTCCCCCTTGCCATTTGGCAGGGTCTGTTTAAAGGCACCGAGCAACTGATCGAGATTGAGATCGCTGGCACCAAGGGTGCCCTTGAGGGTATCGAGTTCACTTTGCAGCACATCGAGGCGGGTACTCTGGGTGCCGCTCGCCAGCTGGTTGCGGGCGCTGTCGATCACAGCCGGGAGGGATTGGCCGCCATTCTCCTGCCCCAGAGTCTGCATCAGCTCCCCCATAAAGTGGTTGATGGCCGAGCGGTTCTGTTCGCTATCGGCATCCTTGATACCGAGTCGCTGGAACAAGCTCTGGACAGTCGGGGCAAGGCGATCTTCCTGCACGATTTGCTGCACAGGCTCAGGTTTGGCACTGCTGCCGAGCAGCTGACTGCCCAGCTTGAGGGCGATAGAGGCAAGGGGAAGCAGGTTGCTGATCATGATAACTCTCCGCGACAACGACCCTTGATGGTGTTGCCAAGAGATGTGCATAAGCGGGGCCAGCACGGCGATAAAACGCACTGCACCGGCTAATCCCTTGAATGGCTGATCTATTTATTCAACCAGCACGCAGGAGATGGCCGAGCGCAAAGGGGTGTCAGGCGGCCAGTAGCTGCCGCCACGGGCGGTAGTGGCAATATGGTGGCAAAGCGTTTTGCCGCCCACCCGAGCCGCGCCCCCTTCCTTTCACACCCTGATCGCCAACTCTTTTAGCCACTTGCGCAGCCGCCCGTTAGCGTTGAGATAGGGGGAGGCGCTATTGAACTGGATCATCCGTCCGAGCGTCCACTTCTCATACCAGAGGCAGCCATACAGCTGCAGGTCGCTGCGCGCCTCCACCAGTTCGATGATGTGCCCTCTGGCGGCAGCCAACCGCTGCAACAACGCCGGATAGCTGAGCCCCTCGTAATCCCGATAGAACTTTTGGGCCAGCCCGCCCAACTCGTTCCACTTAAAACCGGTTTCGGGAAAATCCACTGGCAGACCTGCCGCATCCCGATCGATCCACTTGATCAGCAGTTCGTTCCAGCCGATAAGGTAGGCCAGCAGATTGACAACGCTCATGGTGGTTCCCTTGCTGTGCCCTGCCAAAGTCGGCTCCCGCACCCGGCTCTCGGGGACGGCCTGCAACGCCTTGAACAACTTGCTAAAATTGGTATCGATCGCGAGTAGCAGCTCGGCCTTGTTTTGCGGGATCCCCATTGCTCTCCCCTTTTCAGATTTGCTTGCGGCGCAGCCGAGGCGATTGCCGCAACCCCGGCAGCACGTTACGCTAGCCCTCTTCCATCCTGTGCAGCTCATCCAGTGCAGGCCAACCATCACGGCAAGATCGGCAATGAATCAACTAATCAGCTATATCAGGGCCATTCATCGACAGGAGAGCCCCGTCACTCTCACCCGCCAAGAGAGTGAACACTATAGCGAGCATGATGAGAGCGGCACTGTGATCCAGCACCAGATAACCACCAGCTGGTTTGCCAATGGGGTCGTCATCCGCCAGCAAACCGAACAGGACGAAGCGCCATAGCAGCAGCTTTGTGCCGAGTGCTGGATCAGCTATCGGGTCATCGCCAGTCCCATTCCCATCACTCCAGCCAGCAAGCTGTTTCACAACTACTGTCAGGAGCGATTCTGGTTGAAGGTGCAGGGCATCACGCAGCAAAGGTGATTGGTGCGCCCGTGAGCAGGGCGCGGCAGGGGGAAACGCAAAGAGGCTCCGAAGAGCCTCTTTTTGTTTCCGTGTCTGAACCCGACTCAGCCCAGCAGTAGATAGAGCTGGTGAGCGGCCACACCGGCGCACAGGCCGCCGATGGTGTGGGCAACGATGGCGCGGGAGGTGAGGTGGCGATAGCCGAGGGCATCCAGCATGGCGGTGTGGGTGCTCAGGAAGCCACTCCAGCACATCCCCATGGCGGTAAACACCGCGACCTCGTTACCGGTGATCCACCCCTTGGCAATAAAGGGCGGCACCAGCGACATGGCGGCACCAACGGCACCGAGCGAGGTAGCTGGGAAGGCAACCAGCTCCGGCTGCTGGAAGCCGAACAGCAGGTCAAACAGCCAGCTCACCTTGGCGGCCAGCACTGGCAGCAGGGCTACCCCCTGAAACGCTTCGCCGGTATAGCCCTTGTCGCCGGGGCCGAAGGTGAGCAGCATCACGAAGGTACTGATGATCAGCACCCCGGGGATCACCGCCATCCCCAGCTCCACGCCAGATTTGCCGCCATCGAGCAGAGAGTTGAGGATCCGCAGCCAGCCGGGAGCCGCCTCTTTGGTCACCCCTACCTTGCGGCCGTCGGACGATATAGCGTCATCGTTCAGCACTTCCCCCACCAGTGGGCGAATCATCCGCTGCATCAGTCGGGTAGATACCACCGAGCCCACCAGAGCACCCAGCAACCCAATCAGCGCCGCGCTGGCAGTGGATTCACCGCTCGGCAGCTGCAAGGTGGCCATAAAGGTCACCACGATCAGTCCCATGCCAAAGGCGGTGCCGAAGTTGGTGAGCGACACCAGCTGCCAGGGGGTGAAACCTTTGCGAAAGCGGCTGTCCTTGGCGAGGCTGATCACCGCCGGGTTGTCGGAGAAGAAGGTCATCAGCGCCGCCAGGGCGGTGCGACCGGGCAGACGAAACACCGGCTTCATCAGCGGGGCCAGCAGCACCTCCAGCAGGCGGATCACCCCGAACTCGCTCAAGAGCTGGCTCAGGGCACCAGAGAGCACCGTGATCCCCATGATAAAGAGCACGGTATTGAGCAGCAGCTGGTGGGCGGTATTGAACAGGGTGTTGACCATGGCAGAAAGGCCCATCTGGCTACCGAGGTACCCGAACAGGCTGCCAAGAATAAGCAGTACCAGCACGGGTTCCATCCAGTTCCGAATGGCGGCAAGTCGCCCCTTTGACTCTATAACTACATGATTTTCCATATCTATCCTGCGGTTCATCTGTGCGT
Source organism: Aeromonas sp. ZOR0001 (assembly GCF_000801015.1). Taxonomy (NCBI): domain Bacteria; kingdom Pseudomonadati; phylum Pseudomonadota; class Gammaproteobacteria; order Aeromonadales; family Aeromonadaceae; genus Aeromonas; species Aeromonas sp. ZOR0001. Next base: position 3,901 of record NZ_JRJY01000103.1, read on the forward strand.
GTGTGGTTGTTTTTATGGTTAAAAAATGGCTGCGCCAAATAGAAAAAAGCCCTTGTCTTGCGACAAGGGCTTTTTGAATTGGCTCCTCCTACTGGACTTGAACCAGTGACATACGGATTAACAGTCCGCCGTTCTACCGACTGAACTAAGGAGGAATTGTAATTGGTGCCCAGAGACGGAATCGAACCGCCGACACGGGGATTTTCAATCCCCTGCTCTACCGACTGAGCTATCTGGGCAAATGGTGCCGGCTACCGGAATCGAACTGGTGACCTACTGATTACAAGTCAGTTGCTCTACCTACTGAGCTAAGCCGGCACACTTTAAACCATTGTGCATGAACAAATTTTTTATTTCATGGCACCAAAATTGGTGCCCAGAGACGGAATCGAACCGCCGACACGGGGATTTTCAATCCCCTGCTCTACCGACTGAGCTATCTGGGCGTGGGCGCTATTAAACGGATTTTAAGGCAGATGGTCAACGGGAAATTTCACTTTTTGTCTCGTTCGTCTCTTTTTTGCGCAACATCGTCCATTTCTGCCACTTCTTCGGCACAGGCCGCGCGTTTTCGCCCCCAGACTCTGGGTTCCTCCCCCTTGAGCAGGCGGGAGATGTTCTCGTGATGGCGGATCAGGATGAGACAGGAGAGCAGGGAGACTGGCAGGGTATATTCGGGTTTGAGCAGGTAGGTAAAGAGCGGCGTCAGCAGCACGGTAATGATGGAGGCCAGCGAGGAGTAGCCGCTCACCAGCAGCACCAGCAGCCAGGTGCCAATCACGGCGCCCCCCATGGTGAAACCGATGGGCATCATGGTGCCGAGTGCCGTGGCCACCCCTTTGCCACCACGAAAATGAAAGAAGATGGGGTACATATGGCCGAGACAGGCGGCGACCCCGATAAAGCCGAGGTAGACGGGTTTGATCTGCAGATACCAGGCGAGATAGACGGGCACAGTGCCCTTGAGCACATCGAGCAGCAGCACCACCAGCGCCGCCATCCGGCCACCGAGGCGCAGCACATTGGTTGCCCCCGGATTGTGGGAGCCATGATCCCGCGGGTCAGGCAGACCTGTGCAGCGGGAGACCAGCACAGCACTGGATAGTGAACCACCCAGGTAGGCCAGAATAATCATCAAAATCGTCAGGGCCGTCATCTTGGTCGTTTTTACCACGATATGAATGGGGTATGATGCGGGCCACATACGCTGGCATGGGCCCATGCCCACCCAGAGCGCCTCGGCAAGCCTGTTGCCCGGCCAGCATCCCTGCGCTGTCATCACAGCCCATCAAGAGTAAAGAAGAAGTACAGTCATGGACAAGGTGTTTATTCGCGGACTCGAAGTTTTGACCACCATTGGTGTATATGAGTGGGAGAAGGGCATTCGCCAAAAGCTCCGTTTTGACCTCGAGATGGGGTTCGACAACCGCCCCGCGGCAGCAACCGACGACATCAATCTGGCACTGGATTATGCCGACCTCTCCAACAAGATTTGCGAGCATGTCAGCGGCAAGGTGGTCGAGCTGGTCGAGACCATGGCCGAGCAGGTTGCCATGCTGGTGCTCGCCGACGAGCGGGTACAGTGGGTCAAGGTGACCCTCACCAAGCCGGGCGCCGTGCCCAATGCCGCCGGGGTCGGCGTCGAGATCCTGCGCCATCGCACCCCGGCCGCGAGCAGCAACTGATGACCACCATCTATATCAGCCTGGGCTCCAACATCGAGCGGGATCGCCATATTCGCGCCGGGCTCGATGCCCTGCACGCCGAATTTGGCCAGCTGCGGGTCTCCCGGGTATTCGAGAGCGAAGCGGTCGGCTTCAACGGCCGCCCCTTCTACAACCTGGTGGCGGCTGCCGAGACCGATCTGCCGCTGACCACCGTCTGCCAGCGACTGCGGGCCATAGAGTTCGCCCACGGCCGCGAGCCGGATGCCAAGAAGTTCGCCCCGCGCACCCTGGATCTCGACCTGCTGCTCTATGGCGATCTGGTCTGCGACACCCCGCTGGTGCTGCCGCGCGGTGAAGTGCTCACCAACGCCTTCGTGCTGTGGCCGCTGGCCGAGCTGGCCCCCAAACTGCGCCACCCCGTCGATGGCCGCACCATGGGCGAGCTGTGGCAAGCCTATGACAAGGCCTCCCAGCAGCTGTGCCCTATTCCCTTTCACTGGGAAACGTGCGAATTGCAGCATCACTGATCCGCAAGGGCGCCTCACGGCGCCCTTGTTGTTTTCACGGACAGGGTTGCTTATCACGGATAAGAAAGTGTCATTGGGCCTGACCCTGCGAGGCTGGCAGGATAGCGCCCACTACAGGAGAACCCCATGCCACTCGATACCATTCACCATTTCAACTGCCAGTTGCTGGCTGAACTGCCCCACCAGCGCTATGAGCATGAACCCATTCTCGACTACACCACCGATGAAAAGGTCAAGGCCCGCCTCGGCTGGCAGGCGGAGTTCAGCAAGACCCTGTTTCTCAAGTTCAAGGATGGCCGCTTCGCCCTGCTGCTGACCCACAGGGACGGACGGCTCGACAACAAGGCTGTCAAAGCCGCACTCGGTGGCAAGCCCTCCATCTGCACCGCCGAAGAGATGCAGGCGGAGATCGGCTGCCTGCCGGGGGCGGTCTGCCCCTTCCTGCCCCGCGCCGATATTCCGCTACTGGTGGATCCGCAACTGCTCAACCACACCGCCTTCACCTGGACTCCGGGCCACCCGGAGCAGACCTTTCTGCTGGCGACCGAGCATCTGGCCGAGGTACTGGCGCAGCTCCCCTGCGAAGTCAGCTATCTGCCCGCGCCGACGGCGTAGCCCCATCGCGCGCCAGCTGGGCGAAGATCAGCGCCGCCAGCATGGAGAGCAACCCGACACAGAGGTAGGTAAGGTGGAACCCGGCCAGCCACTGGCCGTTGGCCGCTGAGGTGCCCGCCGAGAAGAGCCCGAGCAGGCTGGCGGCAATCGCCACCCCCAAACTCATGGAGAGCTGCATCACTACCGAGAGCAGACCGTTGCCACTGCTGGCCAGGGTCGGGCTGAGATCTTGCAGCGTGAGAGTGTTCATGGCGGAGAACTGCAGCGAGTTGATGGCGCCGAAGATCGCCAGCCAGCCCAGCAAGACCCCGTAGGGGAGCTGGTTGTCGATAAAGTAGAAGCTGGCGATCATCGCCCCCAGTAGCAGGGTGTTGCCGATCAGGATGCGGCGATAGCCCACCGTCGGAATCAGCTTGTTCACCAGCGTCTTGGTCAGCATGGCGCCAATCACGGTGGGGATCATGGTCATCCCCGCCTTGCTCGGGGAGAAGCCGAGCCCTAGCTGCAGAAACAGCGGGGTGAGGAAGGGCATGGCGCCGCTGCCGAGACGGGCAAACAGGTTGCCCCAGATGCCGATGGCGAAGGTGGTGGTCTTGAACAGGCTCAGGCTAAAGAGCGGCTGCTGTGCATTGGCGGCATAGAGCCAGTAGCTCGCCATCGCCGCCAAGCCGAAGATCAGTGCAAACAGCGCCCAACCGGTGGAGATGCTGTGCTCCCCCAGCCCCTGCAAGCCGACCGACACCAGCACCATGCCAACGCTGAACATCACAAAGCCCTGCCAGTCGAACCGGGCGGTCTGCTGCCGCAGCTCCGGCATAAAGTGCCAGCTGGCGATAAAGCCGAGCAACCCCACCGGCAGGTTGATGAGAAACACCCAGTGCCAACTCGCCACTTCCACCAGCCAGCCACCGAGTGCCGGCCCCATCAGCGGGCCGAGCAGCCCCGGGATGGTGACAAACGACATCACCCGCAGCAGCTCGTGCTTGTCATAGACCCGCAGCACCGCCAACCGTCCTACCGGCATCAGCAGCGCACCGCCAATCCCCTGAAGCACACGGGCGGCCACCAGCATGGAGAGCGAATTGGAGGCGGCGCAGGCGAGCGAGCCGAGGGTAAAGAGCGAGATGGCAGCCAGATAGATGCGGCGGGTACCGAATCTGTCTGCCAGCCAGCCGGAGGCCGGGATCAGCAGCGCCACCGTCAGCATGTAGGCGATGATCACCGACTGCATCTGCAGCGGGCTCTCTCCCAAGGTCTCGGCCATGCTGGGCAGGGCGGTGTTGAGAATGGTGCCATCCAGCGCCTGCATAAAGAAACCGACCGCCGCCAGCAGGGGCAGCCACTTGCGCTGGGCATCTGTCACTGTGTGGCTCATTGCCACCTCCATTATTTTTGCGGGGGAGCAGCGGCGGTCAGGAAGAGATCGACACAACTCAGGGTCCAGGCATCCTGCTCGGCAGCGCTCTGGGTCAACGCCAGACCCAGCTCACGGAGCATCCGCTCCTTGCCCTGCCACATCAGCAACAGCTGCAAGGCGGCCTGTTCGCTGTCTTGATGGCACAGCAGGCCTTGCTGCTTCTGCTGCTCCAGCCAGTTGGACAGCATCTCGGTCACATAGAGCGGGCCCGCCTCGAAAAAAAGGGTGGCCAGCTGGGTATCGTTGCAGCTGATGCAGGTGCGAAAGATATTGATGGCATCATCGCTCAGGATCAACTTGCGAAAGCTGCGACCAAAGGCAATCAGGCTCTCCCGTACGTTGTTGCCACGCAGCAACACCTCCGGCATCAGCTCGCTGCTGACGCACTTGCTGCCCACCGCTTCGGCAAACAGCGACTCCTTGTTGGCAAAATGGCTGTAGACCGTCTGCTTGGAGACGCCCGCTTCACTGGCCACCATGTCCATGCTGACCAGATGCAGACCGTGCTGACAGAAGAGCCGCCCGGCAGCATCGAGGATCGCAGCCCGCTTCTGCTGACTACGGGGTGAAATGTTCATTTTTCCTCCACAATCAAACTGGACAGTCTAGTTCCGAAAAACTAGACTCACCGGTGTGATTTGATGTTATGTCAACCAGAGGATGATGTCATGACACTTTGCTTAATCCTGCTGGCGCTGTTACTGAGTGGCTGCAGCCCGGTCACAGAGTCAGAAGAAACACCCGCCCTGACCCGGGTGATCGCCCAGCCGCTGCAAGCCAGCGATCACTACCCGGTGCTGCACCGTTTCAATGGCCGGGTGATCGCCCCCGAACACAGCCAGATAGGCTTCGAGCTGGCAGGGCGGATCGCCACCCTGCACAAGGGACGCGGAGAGCCGGTCGCGGCTGGCGAACTGCTCGCCACACTGGACACCCGGCTGCTGGCAGTGGAAGCCAAAGAGCTGGCCGCCCGGGCCGCCCAGAACGAGGCCGAGCTGACCCTTGCCCGGCAGACGCTCGACCGACTCACCGCCCTGCGCCAGCAGCAGTTCAGCTCCCGTCAGGCGCTGGATGAACAGCAAGGCAAAGTCCGCATGCTGGAGGCAAGTGCCAACCAGCTGGCAGCCGCCCTCGAAGCCAACCGGGTCAAACAGGAAAAATCACAGCTGCGCGCCCCCTTCAACGGGATCGTAGTCAGCCGCGAGCAGGCATTGGGGGCCGTGGTGGCCGCAGGCCAGCCTCTCTTCTCCCTGACCCGCAGCGGCCAGTGGGAGGCCGATATCGGCGTACCGGTGAAACAGGCCGAGACCCTGATCGTCGGCCAACAATACCCCCTGCAAAGCAGTGCGCAATCACTGGAGGGGCGCCTGCTTAATCTGGGGGTACAAGTGGACGGACAGACCCACACCCGCACCGCCCGCTTCCAGCTGACCCGGGGCGGCGAACAGCTGGCAGAGGGGCAACTGATCACCCTGTTGCATCAGACCCGCGAGCCCACCCGCGCCTACGAGGTGCCGCTCACCGCGCTGACCCAGGGATTGCGCGGCAGCTGGACCCTCTATCTGCTCAATGATGAAACACCACCCCGGGTGGTCAGTCGGGACGTCACCCTGCTGCAGCAAGATGGCGAGCGGGCCTGGATCAGTGGTGCCCTGAATGGACAGGAACAGCTGGTGACCGATGGCCTGCATAAACTGGTGCCGGGCCAGCAGGTCACCCTGACAACCAGCATGGATCATCAGGCAGGCCATCCGGAGCCACAGTCATGATCCGCCCGTTTATCGAGAATGGCCGCCTGCTGCTGTTGACGGTCGCGCTGCTGCTGACGGCCGCCCTTGCGGCATTGCAGACCCTGCCCAGAACCGAAGATCCCCAGCTCACCAGTCGTTTTGCCAGCGTGGTTACCCACTTCCCCGGGGCCAGCGCCGAGCGGGTGGAGGCGCTGGTGAGCGAGCCCATCGAGAACCGGCTGCGGGCCCAGAGCGAGATCAAGCTGATCGAGTCGAGCTCTCGCCCCGGTCTCTCCATCATCAATCTGGAGCTCAAGGATGAGGTCAGCGATGTCGAACCCGTCTGGTCCAGAGTCCGTGATCGGCTGGCAGATCTGGCCGCCGTGCTGCCAGCCGGCGCCAGTGCCCCCAAGCTGGATGACGAGAAGGGCTACCCCTTCACCCGGCTGGTCAATGTGGTCTGGCGCGGGCCGGGCCAGCCGCAGCTGGATCGCCTCGCCCGCTACAGCGCCGAGCTGGAACGCCGGGCTCGCCAGCTGCCGGGCACCGAATACGTCGAGCGGGTCGGGGCACCGCAGGAGGAGATCGAGGTACGGTTCGATCCCCTCGCCCTCAGTGCCAGCGGCATGAGTGGCGAACAGCTTGCCCAGGCGCTGAGTGGTGCCGATGCCAAAGTGGCCGCCGGGGAGTTGCAGGGCAGCCACAATCGCTTTCAGGTGGAGATCCGTGGCGCCCTCGATACCCTGGAGCGGATCCGCCAGATCCCGCTGCGTACCGGCGAGCAGGGCCAGACCCTGCGCCTTGGCGATCTGGCCGAGGTAAGGCGTACCCTGCACCAGCCGGAGAGCCAGCTGACCTTTGCCAATGGTGAGCGGGCCGTGGTGGTCGGCCTGCGCATGGCACAGGATCACCGCATCGACCTCTGGTCGGCACGGGTCGATACCATGCTGGCCCAGCTGCAACAGGACTTGCCGGATAATATCGGCCTCGTCACCAGCTTCGATCAGCAGCGTTATACCGATCAGCGGCTCGACACCCTGCTCATCAACATTGTGCAGGGCTTCCTCATCATAGTGGCGGTGCTGCTGGTGACCTTGGGAGTCAAGGCCGCCATTATCGTGGCCCTGTCGCTGCCGCTTACCGTGGCATTCTCATTCGCCTGCATGAACCTGATCAATCTGCCCATTCACCAGATGTCGGTCACCGGTCTGGTGGTGGCGCTCGGGATCATGGTGGACAACGCCATCGTCATGGCGGATCGGGTGCAGTATCAGCGCCGCCACGGCATGGCTATGAGTGCCGCCGCACTGGAAGCCATCGGCCACCTCTGGCTGCCACTGCTGGGCTCCACCCTCACCACCATGCTCGCCTTTATGCCGATCATTCTGATGCCGGGCCCCGCAGGCGAGTTTGTCGGCGGCATCGCCTGGGCGGTGATCTGTTCGCTGCTGGGCTCCTACCTCATCGCCCACACCCTGGTGGCTGGCCTCGCAGCCCGCTGGATTGGCAGTGACCAAGGAGGACGCTGGTATCAGGATGGTTTGCACCTGCCCCGGGTGAGCGCCCGTTTCCAGCAGAGCATCGCCATGGCGCTGGCTCACCCCTGGCGTACCCTGCTGCTGGTCAGCCTGCTGCCCCTGCTAGGTTTTTGGGTGGCGGGCCGCCTCACCGAACAGTTCTTTCCCCCTGCCGACCGGGACATGATCCACATCGAGGCCAGCCTCTCCCCACAGGCGAGCCTGGCGCGCACCCGCGAGCTGGCACTGGGGATCTCCGCCGAGCTGGCCAGCTTCCCCGAGCTGGTTCGACAGGATTGGGTGGTGGGCGACAACGCACCCAGCTTCTACTACAACCTGGTACCCAGAAAACAGGGGCGGGCCGATTACGCCCAGGGGATGATCACTCTGCAGGATGCCGATGCTGCCGAGCGGCTCATTCCACAACTGCAGCAGCGGCTCGATGCAAAATTTCCCGAAGCGCAGATCCTGGTGCGCAAGCTGGAACAGGGGCCGCCTTTCAATGCCCCGGTCGAGCTGCGGCTGTTTGGCCCCGACCTTGAACAGCTGCACCGTCTGGGAGAGGAGCTGCGCAGTCTGCTCGCCAATACCCCGGCCGTGGTGCAGACCCGCGCCACCTTGCAGGCAGGGGCCCCCAAACTCTGGTTGCAGGTCGATGAGGAGGCCGCCCGACTGGCAGGCATGAGCCTGACCGATGTTGCCTCCCGGCTGGCTGGCGCACTGGATGGCAGGTTGGGCGGCACTGTGCTGGAAGGCACCGAGTCAATCCCGGTTCGGGTGCGACTGGCCGAGCCCTTGCGTCAGGATCCGGATGCGCTGCTCAATGTGCCGCTGTCGCTCACCGGCACCGGCCAGCAAGGGGCTGCCAATCTCACCTTGCGGGCACTGGCCACTCCCGAGCTGCTGCCAAGCTGGGGGGAGATCAGCCGTCGGGATGGTGAGCGGGTCAATGTGCTGGAGGCCTATCTGGCGGTCGGCGTACTGCCGCAAACTGTGCTGGAGCAGGTCAAAGAGAGGCTGGCCGCCAAGGCGCTGGCGTTGCCGCCGGGCTATCGACTGGAGTTTGGCGGGGAAGCCGCCAAGCGGGATGAATCGGTGGGCAATCTGATGGCGCACGTCAGCCTGGTCGCCGTGCTGCTGGTGGCCGTGCTGGTGCTCAGCTTCAACTCGTTCCGGCTGGCAGGCATCGTCACCCTGGTGGCGATCCAGTCGGCTGGGCTCGGTCTGCTGTGGGTATGGCTACTGGGCTACCCCTTCGGGTTTACGGTGATCATCGCCCTGCTGGGACTGATGGGGCTGGCCATCAACGCCGCCATCGTCATTCTGGCCGAGCTGAAGGCAGACCCGCTGGCACAACAGGGCAATCTGCCGCAGATCCGTGACCTGGTGGCCGGTTGCAGCCGCCACATCGTCTCGACCACCATCACCACGGTGGGCGGCTTCATCCCGCTATTGCTGGGGGGCGGCGGCTTCTGGCCACCCTTTGCCATCGCCATCGCCGGTGGCACAGCGCTGGCGACCCTGCTCTCGTTTTACTTTGTGCCGGTGGCGTTCGTGCTGTTCAACCGTCGCCGTCCTGAACCGGTACAGGAGAGCTGCAACGCGCCAGATCAGTTGTCGGGCTGACCCAGCATGGCTTTGAGCCGCTCTTCCAGGGTGGGCTCGGGGGCCTTGAGGGTCGCCATAAAGAGCTGCTCGATACCGGCCTTGTCCTGACTTTTCACGATAAACACCAGTCGGGACTGGGCCTTGCCCTCCGGCCAGTCGCCCAGCGCCTGCAGCGGATAGAGCTGGCCGTGGACGCCGTGGATCACCACCGGCTGGCTCTCCCCCTCCAGCTGCAAAATCCCCTTGAGGCGCAGCAGGGCATCGCCATATTGGGCCTGCACCGCATCGATGGCAGCCAGCAGGCGAGAGGGCTTGAGCGGCTCGCCGATACGCAGGGAGAAACTCTCGATGTTGCCGTGCTCGAAGTGGGTGGGCGCAGCTGTGCCCACCTTGGCGGCGAACGGTTGCATCTTCGGCTGCATGGGTGATGCCAGCCCCTGCTTGGGGGATTCGGTGCGCAGCCAGGCCAGCAGCTGGCGCACATCGCGCCCCGCCGCCTCGTTGTAGGCGCCGAGCTTCTCCAGCACTGCTGGCGACAGTTCGCCATTGGTCACCTGCTGGATCGGGGCCGCCGGGTTGAGTGCAGCCAGCTGGGCTTCGACCCGCGCCAGCTGTTCGTCCTCCACCAGATCCCCCTTGCTCACCACCAGCAGATCCGCCAGCGCCACCTGTTTCACCGCTTCATATTGAGCCGCCAGCTGCTGCTCGATATGGCCGGCATCCACCACGGTGACAGTGCCATCGAAGCGGTAGCGCTGGGCGATAAAGCCCTCTTCGCGCAGGGTAAATAGCACGGGGGCCGGATCCGCCAGACCTGTGGTCTCGATAATCAGCCGCTTGAACGGTTTGATCTTGCGCTGGATGGCCTTCATAAAGAGCCCCTGCAACGCCTCCACCAAAGAACCCTGTACCGAGCAGCAGATGCAGCCGGAGTCGAGCAGCATCACCTGCTCATCCACCTGTTGCACCAGATGGTGATCCAGCCCCACCGAGCCGAACTCGTTGATCAGCACGGCGCACTCGCCAAGCTCCGGCTGCTTGACCCAGTGGTTGAGCAGCGTTGTCTTGCCGCTGCCGAGAAAGCCGGTCAGCAGGGTCACTGGGATACGGGTATCTTGCATATCGGTCATGTCAGATCCTTACCGGTTGGCAAACAGGTCGCTGAGCCAGCGGTTTTCAAAGCGGCCGTGGGGGTCGAGCTCGGCTTTCAACGCAACAAAGTCGTTCCAGCGTGGCAGCAGGGTCGGGAAGTCGTAGAGATCCATCGCCAGATGCTTGCCGAAGTGGGGAATGCCGCCAAGGGGCGCCAGCAGTTGTTGCAGCTCGCGCATCTGCTCCATGGAGCCGTTGACGAAGGTGCCGTCCGCCGCCAGATAGACCAGAAAACCAATCCAGCAGACCGGCTGGCCGTAAGCGGCGCTGAGCCAGGCCTCGGAGGGGCCGGTGCAGCGCAGGATAAAGGGGTAGTGCAGCACGCCCGGGTTGGCCTGCTGCCAGGCTTGCAGGGTCTCCAGCGCCTCGTTCATGCGATGAAGCGGCACCGCCACCTCGCAGTTGATCTGGGGCGCCGGGATCCCCTTGCAGAGAATTTGGTAGACGTTGCCCACCAGATCGGAGGCATCCTTGAAGCGGCGCACCGTCTCGAAGTGCTCCCCCGCCAACGCCTCATCCTTGGTGTCTTTCGCCATCTTCTGCAAAGTGGCATCAATGGTGGCATTCATGCGGGCGTCGATATCGCCATCCAGCAGCAGCGGCTCGCTGCCGCCTGCGCGGTAGCGGGCAACCTCCTCCTCGGAGGCGGGATCCACCAGCCAGATGTGACTCTCGCCGGTCCAGGCAAACCACCAGCTCTTCACAAAGCCGTGCTCGCGGTTGAGCCGTTCGTTGTGCTCCAGCAGGAAGGGGTAATCGGTGGTGAACTTGGTGCAGCGCATGATGCGGTTCGGTACGGTGCGCAGGGTGACGTCGAGCAGGATGCCGAGCATCCCCATCCCCATCACGAAGGCACCGAAGCGCGGATCGGTGCGATCCACCCGGATGATGTCGCCACTGGCCAGCATCACCGTCATCGCCTCCACCGCATCGCAGAGGGCTGACTGGTGCAGTCCCTGACCGTGGGTGCCGGTGCTGAGGGCGCCGCCCAGGGTCTGGATGCCGATAACCCCGGGGGAAGCCGGCAGCATCCGCTCCATGGCGATGAGATCGGCGTAGACGGTGTCGAGGGGCGTCCCCGCCTGATAGGTCAAGGTATCGGCGGTTTTCGCCAACTGGCCGCGCAGGTGGTGCAAGTCCACCAGCAGCGCCTGACTGCCCTCGGCATAGACGCTGTGGATGGGTTCAAAAGAGAGGCCGGAGCCGATAAGGCGCAGCTTGCGCTCGGGGTGTTCCCGCAGCAGCATTTGCAGCTCGTCGCGGCTTTTCGGGCGCCATACCTGATCCAGCGCCCCGAGGGGATTGGTTCTCGACCAGTTGAACAGCACCTCCCGATTACCGATCGCCTTGATGCTGTGAAATGCCTGGAACTGAACCGTCATACCGCGCCTCATCTTTTACTGACGTCAAAATGAGCGCTGATTCTACCGAAAAGCGAGCCGCAAGGCATGAAAAACAAGCCCCTGCACTCGAGGGGGGATAGGGAGAGAGCACTTCCCTACCCTGCCAGACGGGAGCTTGTCCGCCCGTCTGTCACCGATAGATCAGGTGGCGTTCGGGATGCCTCGCACCCCATCTGGCTGGCGGGTCTGTGCCTCTTCCGGCAGCAGCTCCTCGCAGAACTGGCGCAGCGGCATGGGGCGGGCAAACAGATACCCCTGCAGATAATCGACCCCTTTGGCCCTGAGGTAGTCAGCTTGACGCTCGCTCTCCACCCCTTCCGCCACCAGCGCCAGACCGAGCCGGGTCGCCAGATCGATCACGTTGTCCACGATATGTTCCGAGAGCGACTCGGTACCGATGCGGGCGATAAAGGATTTGTCGATCTTGAGGTAATCCACATGAAACTGCTGCAGGTAAGCCAGGCTGGAGTGGCCGGTACCAAAGTCGTCGATGGCGAGTTTGACCCCCATCTCGTCCAGCTGGCGGAACAGGGAGAGGGTCTGGGGATCTGACATCAGCAGCTCCCGCTCGGTCAGCTCCAGCACCAGTACCACCTTGCCGGGGAGGAAGTGACCGAGAAAGGCGCGGCACTCGGCCAACAGGGCAAAATCGTGGCAATGGGCGGCGCTGATGTTGAAGCTGATATGAAACCCATCGGGCAACTGCTCCTGAGAGCGGTTCAACCGTGTCGCCACCTGCTTCATGATATGGGTGGTCATGGGGACGATCAGTCCCGACTCCTCCGCTTGCGGAATAAAGAGATCGGGCCGGATCACCCCTTCATTGACATGCTCCCAGCGCATCAGCACCTCGGCGCCCATCATCTTGCCGTCGTGGCTGGCAATCAGCGGCTGCAGGTAGGGAACAAACTCCCTGGCTCGCAGGGCCCGTCGCAATTCATCTGTTGGCGAGCCGGGACGCCCCAGCACCCACCACACCAGCCAGGCCAGCAAAAGCGAGGAAACCGCCAGCCACGACAGCGCCACGTGCCGCGCGGCCCACAGCGACTTCCAGTAGACCGGCATGGCATAACCGGCATGGATGGTGAAAGGATAATGGGATGAGGTGAGGGCCTGGCTGACCCCGCGATGGAGGGTGGGCGCTTCGCTCAGATAACGACCAGACTCATTGAGCCAGGCCGACCCCACCTGCAAATAGAGCGCACTGGATTTTCCGCTCATGGAGAGCATGAAGCTGAGCTGGGTACTGTCGATGGCGCTCAAGGCGGCATCCTTGCCCTGTTCGGTGCGCACCACCAGCAGCGGGTGATTTTGCCGCACCCGGTTGCCACTCATCAGCAACAGCTTGCGACCGGTGTAGATGGAGCCGTCATCGGCATCATTGGCCTCACCAAACAGCGAGGTGCAATTGATGATGCCGTTTCGTACCAGATTGACCGAACGCAGGAAGGGCTCGATGGCGACCTTCTTGCGCAGCACCAGCAGGTTGTCGCGACAGGGAGCATTCACCAGAGGCAGCACAGAGCGGTTGGCCTGCTCCGCATGATCCAGCATCGACTCCATCAGGGTTCTGGCCTTGTGGGCCGAGGCGCTGGATTCCGCTTTCAGCTCCTGCACATAATTGCTGTGGATGAGCCAAGCTCCCACCAGCAGCGGCAGAGTAAAGACCAGCAAGGCACCGCCGAAGCGTAACCCGGTTCGGGAGAGATCAATCCTGAACAGAAACATAAAGAACCACGCCGCAATTCGTCAGGCCAGCCAACGCAAGCACTCAGTGAACAGATATCCACTTTCCCTCGATAACGATGCCTCATCATTACCGCACATAACCGAACAACATAACCCAAAGCGTTTATAAAACGAACCACCAAACAGGTGGTTGGATCTCTCTAGCAAGGATCGTGCAAACAATCTTCAAAAAAGACGGTGAATAACACACAAATAAATAATGCCGCGTAAATACGCGGCATTATTGGCTTCTTATCGCGCAAATCGCGCAAGAACTCAGTTAAACGGCTTGCTGCAGGATCACCGCATCGGCCTTCTTGGTGTAGGAGGCGATCTCGTTGAAGTTGAGGTAGCGGTAAGTATCTGCCGCAGTGGCATCAAGCGCCTTGGCGTACTGCAGGTACTCCGCCACGGTCGGGATCTTGCCGAGGATGGCGGCAACGGCGGCCAGCTCCGCAGAGGCCAGATAGACGTTGGCACCTTTACCCAGACGGTTCGGGAAGTTACGGGTGGAAGTGGAGACCACCGAGGCCCCTTCCGCTACCCGCGCCTGGTTGCCCATGCAGAGGGAGCAGCCCGGGATCTCGATGCGGGCACCGACGCGACCAAAGATGCCGTAGTAGCCCTCTTCGGTCAGCTGATCCTTGTCCATCTTGGTGGGCGGCGCGATCCACATGCGGGTCGGCAGCTCGCCCTGATACTTCTCGAGCAGTTTGCCGGCGGCGCGGAAGTGGCCGATGTTGGTCATGCAGGAACCGATGAACACCTCGTCAATCTTGTCACCAGCCACGTCGCTCAGCAGACGGGCATCGTCCGGATCGTTCGGCGCACAGAGGATCGGCTCCTTGATGGTGGCCAGATCGATCTCGATGATTTCGGCGTACTCGGCATCCTTGTCCGCTTCCATCAGGGTCGGGTTGGCCAGCCACTCTTCCATCCCCTTGATGCGACGGGTGATGGTGCGCACGTCACCGTAGCCTTCAGAGAGCATCCATTTCAGCATCACGATGTTGGACTTCAGATACTCGATGATCGGCTCTTTATCCAGCTTGATGGTGCAACCGGCAGCGGAACGCTCGGCGCTGGCATCTGCCAGCTCGAAGGCTTGCTCCACCTTCAGGGTCGGCAGACCTTCGATCTCGAGGATGCGGCCGGAGAAGATGTTCTTCTTGCCCGCTTTCTCGACGGTCAGCAGCCCTTTCTGGATGGCGGCGTAGGGAATGGCATGGACCAGATCACGCAAGGTGATGCCCGGTTGCAATTCGCCCTTGAAGCGCACCAGCACGGACTCCGGCATGTCCAGTGGCATCACGCCGGTAGCAGCGGCGAAGGCCACCAGACCGGAGCCCGCCGGGAAGGAGATACCGATGGGGAAACGGGTGTGGGAGTCACCACCGGTACCGACGGTATCCGGCAGCAGCATGCGGTTCAGCCAGGAGTGGATGACGCCGTCACCCGGACGCAAGCTCACACCACCGCGGTTCATGATGAAGTCCGGCAGGGTGTGGTGGGTCTGCACGTCGATGGGCTTCGGATAGGCGGCAGTGTGGCAGAAGGACTGCATGGTCAGATCGGCGGAGAAGCCGAGACAGGCCAGATCTTTGAGCTCGTCGCGGGTCATCGGGCCCGTGGTGTCCTGAGAGCCGACCGTGGTCATCTTGGGCTCGCAGTAAGTGCCCGGGCGAATGCCCTTCACGCCGCACGCCTTGCCCACCATCTTCTGGGCAAGGGTGAAGCCTTTACCGGTATCGGCCACCGGCTGCGGGCGACGGAATACGGTGGAGAACGGCAGACCCAGCGCTTCGCGGGCCTTGTCAGTGAGGCCGCGACCGATGATCAGCGGAATACGGCCACCGGCGCGCACTTCGTCGATCAGCACGTCGGTTTTCAGTTCAAACTGCGCCAGCACCTGTTCGGTGCCGTGTTTGCAGATCTTGCCGGCATAGGGGTAGATGTCGATCACATCGCCCATTTCCAGCTTGGAGACGTCCACTTCGATAGGCAGAGCGCCGGCATCTTCCATGGTGTTGAAGAAGATCGGGGCAATCTTGCCACCCAGACAGACACCGCCAGCGCGCTTGTTCGGCACGAACGGAATGTCGTCGCCCATAAACCAGAGCACCGAGTTGGTGGCGGATTTACGGGAAGAACCGGTACCGACCACGTCACCCACATAGGCCAGCGGGAAGCCTTTCTCTTTCAGGGCATCGATGGTCTTGATGGGGCCGACGGCGCCATCCTTGTCCGGAGTAATGCCGGGACGGGCGTTTTTCAGCATCGCCAGCGCGTGCAGCGGAATGTCCGGGCGGGACCAAGCGTCCGGTGCCGGAGAGAGGTCGTCGGTGTTGGTTTCGCCGGTCACCTTGAACACGGTGACAGTGATCTTCTCGGCCAGCTCCGGGCGGGAGAGGAACCACTCGGCATCAGCCCAGGATTGCATCACCTGTTTGGCGTGGACATTGCCCGCCTTGGCCTTCTCTTCCACGTCATGGAAGGAGTCGAACATCAGCAGGGTGTGGGAGAGCCCCTTGGCGGCAAGCGGCGCCAGGGTGGCGTGATCCAGCAGGTCGATCAGCGGTTGAATGTTGTAACCACCCTGCATGGTGCCCAGCAGTTCAACGGCTTCGGCGGCAGTCAGGATGGGAGAGTGGGCTTCGCCCTTGGCGACGGCGGTGAGGAAACCGGCTTTGACATAGGCCGCTTCATCAACACCGGGGGGAATACGGGAGGACAACAGCTCTTTCAGAAAGTCTTCTTCGCCAGCGGGCGGGTTCTTGAGAAGCGTTACCAGGGCGGCGACCTGCTCTGCATCCAGAGGTTTGGCAACCACGCCCTCGGCGGCACGTTCTGCGACGTGTTTACGGTATGTTTCAAGCACGACTAATTCCTCTTTGGTCTTTTTTTGGGGTTCGCCCACGCTCGCGGCGATCGTCCTTGCGGGACACCCCGTAGGGTGCTCCCCACTATATAAGTTTTAACGACTAATTAAAATCCAAACCCTGTTTACTTATTCACCACAAAATCGTAACCAATTAAACAGACTGGTATTTTTTGAAAATTAATTGAACGCCCTCAACCAGAGTTAACAAATTGGCATCATTTCGGCATTATTCGAACGTACTGCCCAATTGCAGATAGAAGACGTCATTGCCCCCCTCCGCCATGCCGTAGCCGAGGAATACAGGGCCAAGGAAGCTCTCCACCCCGACATAAACCGACCCGGCGGTAAACGAGCTCTCCAGACTGATATCCTCACCCTTGTTCCAGACCCCGCCCTGCTCCAGAGATCCCCCCAGATAGAGCGGCATCTTGAGGGCACCGAAGTCATTGTCCGCCACCCGATAGATGTAGCGCAGGCCACCAAACAGGCTGTAGCGACCGCTCAGCTGGTAGCGCTGGAAACCGGAGAGGCGGAACAGTCCGCCCAGATCCTGAATATGCAGCGGCACCACCTCTTCACTGCCCGAGCCGCCCCCTTCGAGGATCAGGTTGAGGCTGTGCCTGTCCCATGACCAGGGCTTGATCATCGAGAGCTGATAATTCCAGCCTTCACTGCGCCCATCTGCCGACTCAAGTCCATCCACACTGACGTGGGAGTGGCCCAGTTTCATGTCCCATTTCACCCCCTGATAGGGGAAATAGCGGCTATCCAGATTGTCGTGTTCAAAGCGGACATAGGGGCCCCACGCCGTGGCATCCATCTCCAGCCCCTTGAAGTTCTTCACATCAATCGTACCCAGTTGTCCCTCCAGTCCCATCGACAACCTGCTCCAGGGCTGGCGGTTCCAGCCCACCGCCAGATCACCGCTGAAGAAGGAGTATTCGGAGTCGAGATAGCTTATCGAAACCGCCTCGGGATCCGGATTGGGGAAAAACAGGCGGCGCAGGGTCTGGTCATAGGCCAGGCTCGCCTCACCATAGAAGGTCTGGGAGGGTTCGAGCGGGGTATAGAAGTCGGTCTTGATATGTTTGGCCGTGCCCAGCGACGCCTCGGTCAGCCACTCGGCACCCCACTCGTTGACGTTGGTGAGGGTATAGGACATGCCGACGTTGTAGTTGGAGGTGTTCTCGAAGTCATCGGTGAAACCGAACTGGAAGTTGAGGTAGCCCGGCCCCCAGTTCTTCTCGCTGGCATCCACCAGCAGCACGTTCTCCCCGTCACGCTCCTCCACCTCGTAGGTGATGCGATCGAACGACTCAAGGGCATAGAGGCGGCGAATGCCCGCTTCCAGACTCTCATTGGTCTGTACCTTGTCCGGCCGCACTTTCAGCATGGCGCGCACCGTCTCGTCGGAGAGGCGCGACTTGTTGATGATCTCCACCTTGTCGATGAAGTAGGCGGGCTGACCGCTACGCTCGGCACGGCGGCTCAGCTTCTGGTTGCGATAGGCGTTGTACTGCGCCTTGGTGAGCGACAGTTTATCGAGTTGCAGCGACACCTTGTCAGCCGCCGTCTCACCGATCTTGATCCCCTCCGGCATCCGGGCAAAGTCGGCGATCCCCATATCGCCAAACTCGGGGGCGATCAGTATATCCCTGGGCCCCATCAGCGCCTTCTGCTTGTCGGTGCCCACCTGGGTCATGTAGGTGGTGAGCTGGTCAATCATGGCCAACCCTGACTTGAGGGACTCCCGGGTACGCAGCTTGGCACTGATATCCACCGCGATCACCACGTCAGCCCCCATCGCCTTGGCGACATCCACCGGCATGTTGTTGACGCTGCCGCCGTCCGCAAGGATGTGCCCCTCCCACTCCACCGGCTTGAGGGCACCGGGAATGGACATGGAGGCCTGCATCGCCTTGGCCAAGCTGCCGTGATCCAGCACAAAGGGGGTGACCGTCTCCATGTCAGTCGCCATGGCGCGATAGGGAATGGGGAGATCATCGAAGCTCTCCTGCACCGGCAGGTTGGAGGTGGCCCCCCGCAGCAGGCTGGCCATGGATTGGCCCTGGAAGAAACCGTCCGGCAACTGGGTGGTATCGCCATTCACCCCTATGTCGGTGCGCAGCTGATACTGCTCGTTCTGTTGCTTCTTGCGCAACGACAGCTCGTCGCGGCCCACCTTGTCCTGATACCCCTTGTTCCAGTCGATGGCCAAAGTGGTGCGCTCCACCTCCTCGGCACTGAGCCCCATGGCATACATCCCCGCCACATAAGAGCCCATGCTGGTACCGACTATGATATCGACCGGAATCCGTTTCTGCTCCAGCACCTTGAGGATGCCGATATGGGCCGACCCCTTGGCGCCGCCGCCGCTGAGCACCACCGCAATTTTCGGGCGATCCCCCTGTGCCGCCACAGCCAGCAGCGGGCAGGCCGCCAGCATCACCAAAAGCAGACGGGTCCATCCCGCACCTAAGCTGCGCATCATATTTTCCATATTATTCAGAGGGTCAGTCACCAAGGATGGCCTCTACTATAAGGGGCCCGGCAGTTAGCGCAACCGTCAATCCGCATCCCGCCTGTGCTGCATGGCGAAGGGGCACGCCGCCGCCCCTGTGAGCGCAAACGTAATCCGCAAATAAAGGGCTGCAAGCCTCATGGGTAGCGCCGCGCTGCCGCTAATATGAGCGTCGTCAATCTCAACCTTTTGAGCACCTTTATGCTGGCAACCCTCACTCTTAAACAGAAAATACTGGCCACGGTCACCCTGGCCGTGGTCGTCTCCTGCCTGCTGGTAGGCTACTTCAGTCAACGCTCGGCCCAGCAACTGATCGAAAACCGGATGTTCGAGCAGGAGCTCCCCAACCTGACCCAGCGGATCAGCAAGGAGATTGAACAGGATCTCCACGGCATCGCCCAGGCCGCCCGCCAACTGGCCACCGACCGCTTCATCCTCGACTGGGTGGATCGGGGCATGCCCAAAGAGCAGGAGCCGATCCTCATCAACCAGCTCAAGGATGTGGCCAACCAGTATGGTCTGGTGACAGCCTCCTTCGCCGATCGCCAGAGTGCCGCCTACTACAACCAGGATGGCTTTCTGCGCAACCTGACCCCGACACAGGACGCCTGGTTCTATGACTACACCAAGAGCCAGAAGGAGATGACCCTCAGCATCTTCCGCGAGAGCAACGGCGAGGTGAAGCTGTTCGTCAACTTCCAGCAGCTCAACGGGCGCGGGCTGGCCGGCTTTGCCAAATCCCTCGACACCATGGTGACCATGGTCTCCAACTTCCGGCTGGAAGAGAGCGGCATCGTCTTTATGGTCGATGGCAGCGGCAAGGTGAAGCTGCACCCCGAGGCCAACCGTATCGAACGCGATACCTTGGGCGGCATCGCCAGCGGTGATACCGGCAGCCTGCTGGCCAAACGTCCCTTTGCCGTCATCAACGCCGAAGTCAATGGCGAGCCCATGGTACTGGCCAGCAGCTATATCCCGCTGCTCGACTGGTATCTGGTGGCCCAGGTGCCAGAAGCCGAGATCTATGCCGAGCTGGATCAGACCCGCAACGAGATCCTGATGATCTCGCTGGTGATTGCACTGGCCATGGGGCTGATGGGGATGCTGCTGGCAGGCTCGGTCAGCCGCCCGCTCAACGAGCTGGCCCGCCTGTTCAAAGAGCTGGGCAGCGGCGATGGTGATCTCACCCAACGCCTCAAGGTGGAAGGGCGTGACGAGCTGAGTCAGGTCGCCACCGGCTTCAACAACTTCGTCGCCAAGATCCACGGCTCCATCGAGCAGGTGGCGGAGAACTCCCGCCAGCTCGCGGCCACCGCCAACGAGGTGGCCAACAAGGCGCAGCTGACCCAGCACAACTGTACTGCCCAGCGTGACCGTACTGTGCAGGTGGCCACCGCCATCCACGAAATGGGGGCCACGGTGAGCGAGATCGCCGGTAACGCTTCGCTGGCAGCCGAAGTAGCCAGACAGGCCAACGATCAGGCCGATGCAGGGGCAGTAGTGGTAGCGCAGGCGCGCCACGGCATCGTCGACCTCTCCGGCGAGATTGAGCAGGTGGCAGGGGTTATCGAATCGCTGGCGAGCCAGACCGACTCCATCGGCAGCATCCTCGAAACCATCCGCAGCATCTCGGAGCAGACCAACCTGCTGGCATTGAACGCCGCCATCGAGGCCGCTCGCGCCGGTGAACAGGGTCGCGGTTTCGCCGTGGTGGCAGATGAGGTGCGTAACCTCGCCAACCGCTCCGCCGCCTCGACCGCCGAGATCCAGGGGATGATCAACCGCTTGCAGGAGCAGAGTGCCCGCGCCGTCAGCGCCATGGCGCAGGGTCGCAACCAGAGTCTGGAGGTGGTGAGCCAGGCCGATGAGGCCAACGCCGCCCTCGGCCAGATCACCGCCCACATCACCCAGATCAACGACATGAATATCCAGGTCGCCACCGCCACCGAGGAGCAGTCCAGTGTGGTCGGCGAGATCAACCGCAACGTGGAGGATATCAACCAGCTCACCATGGAGACCGCCGACATCGCCCACCAGCTGACCGAATCGAGCCGCAGCCTGCAGCAGCTCTCCGGTCAGCTAGACAAGCTGGTTGGCAACTTCCGGCTCTGACCCCGACCTTGACCTGAGCCATCAACAACAGAGAGCGCCGTGGCGCTCTCTGTTGTTTTGGTGGCGGCTAATCCGGCATAGCCGTCAGCCCTTGCCATCCCGTTTGCGCTGATACATCAGCTCATCTGCGCGGGTGAGCAGCTCGGCCAGAGACACACAACCGCGCCCGTCGTAGCAGACAATCCCGGTGCTGCAGGTCAGCGCATAGCCGCAACCACTGTGCTGATTGTGCTCGGCCAAGATGGCATTGAAACGCTCATAGGCTAGTTGTGCCTGCGCCTCTAGCACATTGGGCAACAGGACGGCGAACTCATCGCCGCCCATGCGGGCAAACACGTCTGCGCCCCGAAAAGCCTGCTTGAGCAGAGTGGCAAAGGCGATCAGAGCCCGATCCCCTTCTGCATGCCCCCACCGATCGTTGATCCCCTTGAAGCCATTGAGATCCAGATAGAGCAGCGCCAGTGGCATCTGCAAGCGACTGGCCAGCGAGAGGCTCTTCTCCGCCAGCATCACGAACCCGCGCCGATTGGAGATCAGGGTCAACTCATCAATGGTGGCCAGCTGCACCGCTTCGAGCTCCCGCACCACCATCGCCGCCAGATCCTTGAGCAGTCCCACATCCTCGTCGCTCAATTCCCGCGGCACCGTATCTATGATGCAGAGCGTCCCCAGTTTGCAGCCGTTGGCGATCCGCAGTGGCTGTCCGGCATAGAAGCGGATGCCGGGCCCGCCTACCACCAGCGGATTGTCGGCAAAGCGGGGATCCTGCGAAGCATCCGGCACGATAAAGGTCTCATTGCCCATGATGGCGTGGCCACAGAACGAAATGTCCCGGGCGGTCTCGCGGACCTCCAGTCCGATACAGGATTTGAACCACTGGCGATCTTCATCCACCAGACTCACCAGCGCGATGGGGACATTGAACACCCGTCGGGCCATGCGGGTCAGCCGGTCAAACCGCTCCTCGGCCTCGGAATCCAGCAAAGAGAGCCGCCGCAGGGTCTCCAGCCGCAATGCCTCATCGGGTGGAATGGGTGCTTCTAGCATCGTGCCTCTCTCATCAGTGCCAAAACCTATCTTTAGCATATTGGGCTTTGTCGAAGTCGGGGCAGCAAGGAGAAAACAAAAAGCCGCTCAAATGAGCGGCTTTTTCATGAAGATGGCAGAAGATTACTTTTTCTTCTTGGCCTTGGCGTTCGGCAGGTCGGTGATGGAGCCTTCGAACACTTCGGCAGCCAGACCCACGGACTCGTGCAGAGTCGGGTGAGCGTGGATGGTCAGCGCGATATCTTCGGCGTCCGCACCCATTTCGATGGCCAGACCGATTTCACCCAGCAGTTCACCACCGTTGGTACCCACGATGGCACCACCGATGACGCGGCCGCTCTCCTTGTCGAAGATCAGCTTGGTCATACCGTCGGAGCAGTCGGACGCGATGGCGCGGCCGGATGCAGCCCACGGGAAGGTGGCGACTTCGAAGTTCAGGCCCTGTTGCTTGGCTTCCTTCTCGGTCAGACCAACCCATGCCATCTCTGGCTCGGTGTAGGCGATGGACGGGATCACTTTCGGGTCGAAGTAGTGCTTCTTGCCGGCGATAACTTCGGCGGCAACGTGACCTTCGTGAACACCTTTGTGTGCCAGCATCGGCTGGCCAACGATGTCACCGATGGCGTGGATGTGCGCCACGTTGGTACGCAGCTGCTTGTCCACCTCGATGAAACCGCGCTCGGTCACGGTAACGCCAGCCTTCTCGGCATCCAGCATCTTGCCGTTCGGCACACGGCCTACGGCAACCAGCACGTTGTCGTAACGAACCGGCTCGGCCGGAGCGTGCTTGCCTTCGTAGGAGACGTACAGGCCGTCTTCGCGCGCTTCAACTGCGGTGACCTTGGTCTCCAGCATGATGTTGAATTTCTTGGCAACGCGCTTGGTGTAGATCTTGACGATGTCTTTGTCGGCAGCCGGAACCAGCTGGTCGGCAAATTCCACCACGTCGATCTCGGAACCAAGAGAGGAATAAACGGTACCCATCTCCAGACCGATGATGCCGCCACCGATAACCAGCAGTTTGCCGGGAACGGTTTTCAGCTCCAGCGCATCGGTAGAGTCCCATACGCGCGGGTCATCGTGGGGGATGAACGGCAGCTTCACCGGACGGGAACCAGCCGCGATGATGGCGTTGTCGAAGGTCACGGTAGTCTTGCCATCGGCACCTTCCACTTCAAGGGTGTTCGGGCCGGTAAATTTACCCAAGCCGTTAACAACCTGAACTTTACGCATCTTGGCCATGCCAGCCAGACCGCCGGTCAGCTGGTTGATAACCTTCTCTTTCCACAGACGGATCTTGTCGATGTCGGTCTGCGGGGCACCGAAGACGATGCCGTGCTCGGCCAGCGCCTTGGCTTCTTCAATCACTTTGGCAACGTGCAGCAGCGCCTTGGAAGGGATGCAGCCCACGTTCAGGCAGACGCCACCCAGGGTGGAGTAACGCTCGACGATAATAGTATCCAGACCCAGATCGGCTGCACGGAAAGCAGCGGAATAACCGGCAGGGCCAGCACCCAGTACTACGACCTGGGTTTTGATTTCTTTACTCATCATGACCTCTTTGTCGTTCTTATATCCCCGGACAGCGCAGTCTTATGCCTTCTTTTCGTTGTAAAACAAGGCGGCTGCAGCCGTGAAAAAACGGGGCAAGTTTACGATCATGTTAATGAAATGAGAAGTAAAAAGGGCAGGCTCTGGGCCCGCCCTCTCACTTACAGGACCAGTCGACGAATGTCAGACAATACGCCATTCATGGTGGTGATGAAGCGAGCCCCATCGGCACCATCGATCACGCGGTGGTCGTAGCTCAGAGCCAGCGGCAGCATCAGGCGCGGCGCAAACTCTTTGCCGTTCCACTTCGGCTTCATCTCGGACTTGGATACGCCCAGGATGGCCACTTCCGGCGCGTTGACGATCGGGGTAAAGCTGGTACCGCCGATGCCACCCAGGCTGGAGATGGTGAAGCAACCGCCCTGCATGTCGGCAGCTGTCAGCTTGCCGGCACGGGCCTTCTTGGAGATCTCGGCCAGATCGCGAGACAGCTCCATGATGCCCTTCTTGTTCACATCGCGCACCACGGGCACAACCAGACCGTTGGGGGTATCTACCGCCACACCGATGTGGATGTACTTCTTCATGATCAGCTTGCTGCCATCTTCGGACAGGGAGCTGCAGAAGCGCGGGTGAGCTTCCAGCGCCTTGGCGGCGGCTTTCAGGATGAACACCAGCGGGGTGATCTTCACGTCTGCCTTCTGCTTCTCGAGCATCGCATTCTGCTCTTTGCGGAACGCTTCCAGCTCGGTGGTATCGGCTTCGTCGAACTGGGTGACATGAGGGATCATGACCCAGTTACGGTGCAGGTTCGGACCGGAGATCTTCTGGATGCGGGTCAGCTCGACCTCTTCCACATCACCAAACTTGCTGAAGTCTACCTTCGGCCACGGCAGTACGCCCAGACCGTTGCCACCGGCTACGCCGGCAGAGGCAGGAGCGGACTCGGCACGCTTGATGGCATCCTTCACGTAGGCTTGCACATCTTCTTTGACGATGCGGCCCTTGCGACCGGAGGCTTTCACCTTGGCCAGGTTGACGCCGAACTCGCGCGCCAGACGGCGTACCGCCGGAGATGCGTGCACGTAAGCGTCGTTGGCAACGAAATCGGTCGCAGCGGCAGTAGCCTGGGCAACCGGAGCCGGAGCAGCGGCAACAGGGGCTGCAGCGACCGGAGCGGCAGCTTGAGCAACCGGCGCGGCGGCAGGAGC
>NZ_JRJY01000103.1:28722-29265 GCF_000801015.1 Aeromonas sp. ZOR0001
CAGCCACTTCGAATACCATGATCAGGGAACCGGTGGAGACCTTGTCACCCGCCTTCACCTTGATCTCTTTGACCACACCGGCGAACGGCGCAGGCACTTCCATGGAGGCCTTGTCACCTTCCACGGCGATCAGGGACTGGTCGGCTTCAACCTTGTCACCCACAGCAACCATGATCTCGGTGACTTCGACTTCGTCGCCACCGATATCCGGTACGTTAACCTCTTTGGCAGCAGCGGCAACCGGGGCAGCAGCCACGGGCGCGGCGGCTTGAGCCGGAGCAGCAACGGCAGCAGGCGCAGCGCCAGCCACTTCAAATACCATCACCAGAGAGCCGGTAGAGACCTTGGCACCAGCGGCAACCTTGATCTCGACCACGCGGCCTGCGAACGGAGCCGGTACTTCCATGGAGGCCTTGTCACCTTCCACGGCAATGATGGACTGGTCAGCTTCTACCATGTCGCCCACGGCAACCATGATTTCAGTCACGTCCACTTCGTCGTCACCGATGTCCGGTACGTGCACATCTTTGCGCACGGCAGCGG
>NZ_JRJY01000103.1:29383-82460 GCF_000801015.1 Aeromonas sp. ZOR0001
CTTCGGCTTCGAAGATCATGATCTGGGAACCGGTGGCAACCTTGTCGCCCACCTTGATCAGGATCTCTTTGACGATACCGGCTGACGGGGCCGGAACTTCCATGGAGGCCTTGTCGCCTTCTACCGCGATGATGGACTGGTCCAGCTCGACCTTGTCACCCACGGCCACCATGATCTCGGTGACTTCAACCTCATCGGCGCCGATATCCGGCACCATAATCTGTTTGGACATTGTGCTTTATCCTCTTGCGTCGATCCGCGTGGCTGGCTGATGCCGCCACGCACATCTCGCGTTAACCGTTTTAAATCCTGGCAGGGTCACGCCGCATGACGGCGCGACCCTTGATCCACTTACGCGTACAGCGGGTTGACCTTGTCGGCATCGATGCCGTACTTGGCGATGGCGTCGGCCACAACCTGCTTGTCTACCTCGCCGCGCTTGGCCAGTTCGGTCAGGGCAGCAACCACCACGTAGAACTCGTTCACTTCGAAGTGACGACGCAGGTTGGCACGGCTGTCGGAACGGCCGTAACCGTCGGTACCCAGCACGCGGTAGTTCTCGGTCGGAACAAAGGCGCGAACCTGATCGGCGAAGGACTTCATATAGTCGGTCGCAGCGATGGTGGCTTCAGAACCCAGTACCTGAGCGATGTACGGTACGCGAGCTTCGGCAGTCGGGTGCAGCATGTTCCAGCGATCCGCGTCCTGACCGTCACGAGCCAGCTCGTTGAAGGAGGTGACGCTGAATACATCGGAACCGATGCCATACTCGCTGGCCAGGATCTGGGCAGCCTTGCGCACGTGACCCAGGATGGAGCCACAACCCAGCAGCTGAACTTTCGCCTTGGCACCGGCGACGGATTCCAGCTTGTAGATACCCTTGCGGATGCCTTCCTCGGCGCCTTCCGGCATGGCCGGCATGGCGTAGTTCTCGTTCAGGGTGGTGATGTAGTAGAACACGTTCTCCGGGTTCTCACCGTACATGCGGCGCAGGCCGTCCTGTACGATCACCGCCACTTCATAGGCGTAGGACGGGTCGTAGGAGATGCAGTTCGGGATGGTGTTCGCCAGGATGTGGCTGTGACCATCTTCGTGCTGCAGACCTTCGCCGTTCAGGGTAGTACGACCGGAGGTTGCACCCAGCAGGAAGCCACGGGCTTGCTGGTCACCGGCTGCCCACGCCATGTCGCCGATCCGCTGGAAGCCGAACATGGAGTAGTAGATGTAGAACGGGATCATCGGGCAATCGTTGGTGCTGTAAGAGGTCGCAGCAGCCAGCCAGGAGGACATGGCGCCCAGCTCGTTGATACCGTCTTGCAGAACCTGACCCTGCTTGTCTTCCTTGTAGTAGGAGACGATGTCGCGGTCTTGCGGGGTGTACTGCTGACCGTGCGGGCTGTAGATACCGATCTGGCGGAACAGACCTTCCATACCGAAGGTACGGGCTTCGTCAGCGAGGATCGGAACGATGCGCTTGCCGATGGACTTGTCTTTCAGCATCACGTTCAGGGAACGCACGAACGCCATGGTGGTGGAGATTTCGCGCGCCTGCTCACCCAGCAGCGGGCCGAAGGCATCCAGTGCCGGGATTTCCAGCTTGGTGGTGCTTTCGCGCAGACGGGTCGGCACATAGCCTTTCAGGGCGGTGCGACGGTCGTGCAGGTATTTGTGCTCGGCAGAACCGGCTTCGATCTTCAGGTACGGCAGATCGGCCAGCTGCTCGTCGGCCACCGGCAGGTTGAAGCGGTCACGCAGGTGACGCACGGAGTCCAGCTCCATCTTCTTGACCTGGTGAGCGATGTTCTTGCCTTCGGCCGCTTCACCCATGCCGTAACCCTTGATGGTCTTGGCCAGAATAACGGTCGGCTTGCCCTTGGTCTGGGTCGCCTTGTTGAATGCGGCGAACAGCTTGCGAGGATCGTGACCACCGCGGTTCAGGGCGAAGATCTCCTCGTCGGTCATGTCTTTGACCAGCGCGGCAGTTTCCGGATAACGGTTGAAGAAGTGCTCACGGATGTAGCCACCGTCGCGGGACTTCATGGTCTGGTAGTCACCGTCCACGGTCTCGTTCATCAGCTGGATCAGCTTGCCGGAAGTGTCTTTCTTCAGCAGCTCATCCCACTTGCGACCCCAGATAACCTTGGTGACATCCCAACCGGCGCCGGCGAACAGGCCTTCCAGCTCGTTGATGACCTTGCCGTTACCGACAACCGGACCATCCAGACGCTGCAGGTTGCAGTTGACCACGAATACCAGGTTGTCGAGCTTTTCACGCACGGCAACGGTCAGGGCTCCCTTGGCTTCCGGCTCGTCCATCTCGCCGTCACCCAGGAAGGCGTAAACGGTCTGCTCGGAGCAATCCTTGATGCCACGGTCGGTCAGGTACTTCAGGAAGCGAGCCTGATAGATGGCGGCGATGGGGCCCAGACCCATGGAGACGGTCGGGAACTGCCAGAAGTCCGGCATCAGTTTCGGGTGCGGATAGGAAGGGATACCCTTGCCGTCCACTTCCTGACGGAAGTTGTCCAGCTGCTCTTCGGTCAGACGACCTTCAGCAAAGGCGCGAGCATAGATGCCCGGGGAGATATGACCCTGGAAGTAAACCAGATCGCCACCATCCTTCTCGTTGCGAGCACGGAAGAAGTGGTTGAAGCAGACATCATAGATGGTCGCAGAAGAAGCGAAGGAAGACATGTGACCACCCAGGTCCAGGTCTTTCTTGGACGCGCGCAGCACGATCATCATGGCGTTCCAGCGGATGATGGCGCGAATGCGGCGTTCCATCTCCAGGTCACCCGGGTAGTCCGGCTCATCGCTGGACGGGATGGTGTTGATGTAATCGCGATTTGCCTTGGCAGCCACGTCCACACCGCTTACGCGGGCTTTCTCGGCCAACTGTTCAAGGATGAACTGAGCGCGTTGCGGACCCTCTTCACGCAGCAGGGATTCCAGAGAGGCAAGCCACTCCAGCGTTTCTATCGGGTCCACATCGTTCTTCAGGATATCAGACATGGCTGGTTCCTATGTTGTTGTGATTGCACGGCATTGCACGGCGAAGGGCGCAAGCATTCGACAATAAAGCCTTGTGGGATTAGTTTTCCTGCTGACGGATCCGACGCATGGATCGCTGGATCCGGCTGTCTTCCCTCTGCATATCCAACAAGGTGTCCTCGATAAAGGCCAGATGCTCATGACAAGCTGTTCTGGCCCGCTCCGGAGCCCCCGAAAGAATAGCCTCGATCAGATTCGCGCGATGGCGACGTATCTTGGCTACCACTCCCGGGCGGCGATTCAAAATCTCGTTATTCTGCAGAATGTTCTGTTCGAGCATCGGGCTCATGGCCCGCAGCAGGTGCAGCAGCACCACGTTGTGGGACGCCTCGGCCACCGCCAGATAGAACTGGGTGACGGCTGCCGATTCGGCCACCAGCGAGCCCAGCTGGCCCGCCTCTTCGATGGTGGTTTGCACCTGACGAATACGCTCGAAATCAGACCCGGTTCCCCGCAAGGCCGCGTAGTAGGCACAGATGCCTTCCAGCGCGTGGCGAAATTCCAGCAGATCATACTGGGCTTCCGGGTGGGTACTGAGCAGTTCGAACAGGGGATCGGCGATCCCCTTGCTCAGGGCATTCTGCACATAAGTGCCGCCGCCCTGACGGCGATAGAGCAACCCGCGCGCTTCCAGTCGCTGGATGGCTTCGCGCAGGGAGGGGCGCGATACCTGAAACTGGATGGCGAGTTCGCGTTCGGGAGGCAATTTCTGCCCCGGCTGCAAACTGCCTTCCAGAATCATCTGTTCCAGCTCGGCGACAATGGAGTCGGCCAGCTTGGGTTGCGTAATCTTGCGATAGGGCATGAGGCTACTTTGTTAAATTGGTATTACCAATTTCATGGATGGGGCGAAAATTAGCAGAGGCCTTTTGAAAAGTCCACTCAAAAGATGATCTGAGTCAAGAATCCACCTCACCACTTAAGGGGTAAAGCAGAGGAAACATGATTTAGCTCATAGAAAATGGTCTGACCAATATTCTTGATTACGCTCACAAATAACATTTGCGCAACCAAAGACAAAAATGGCCTGCCAGATAGGCAAGCCATTGATTTTAAAATCCAAACTAAATTTGAATATTTGCTTTAGCTGTTTAGCAACTGCCGGTAGTAATCCCACTGGAAACTGGCGCCGGGATCCGTCTTGCGCCCTGGCGCTATATCGCAATGGCCGACAATTTTTTCGTGGGTAATCGCCGGATAGCGATCTGATATGGCTCGGGTGAGCCTCACCAAAGCCCGGTACTGAGCCTCGGTATAGGGTATTTCGTCGGTCCCTTCCAGCTCGATGCCGATGGAGAAGTCATTGCACGCCTCCCTCCCCTGCCAGCTCGATACTCCCGCATGCCAGGCTCTGGCACCAAACGGCACATACTGCACCAGCTCGCCATCACGGCGGATCAGGCTGTGGGCCGAAACCCGCAGCTGATGGATACCGGCAAAATAGGGGTGAGCCTCGGGGTCGAGCCGCCCCATAAAGAGGTCGTCGATAAAGGGGCCGCCAAACTCCCCCGGCGGCAGGCTGATGCCATGCACCACCAGCAGGGAGATATCGTCCGGCACGGCCCGCTCGTTGTGATGGGGAGAAGGCACCCGGCGCGCCTGCTGGCACCAGCCGGCATCATCGATGGAAAACATGGAGTCAGAATGAGTCATCGGCTACTCGATACGAGTTGAACAGAAAAGCGCGATCCGGGCAGGCATCTCGTCACCAAGCCGCTGAATCAGTGGAAAATTGTGTGTTAGGCTGAGTCATCTTCCGCTCGCAATGGATGGGATATGCAGCACACGGCACGCTGGATGTGGTTACTGGCCTGGCTCTCTCTGATGGGCCTGCTGACCCTCTATTTTCACTCCCGCAACCAACCGAGCGTCACCGCCAGCGGCGAGCTGTTGCTGCGGGCCGACCAGAGCGGCCACTATCGTCTGGAGGGTGCCATCAACGGCCAACCGGTGCAACTGCTGCTCGATACCGGCGCCACCCGCATCACCATTCCGCAGCAGGTTGCCGAGCGCCTCGGCCTGACCGCTCATGGCAGCAGCCAGGTCAATACCGCCGCGGGGCAGATCCGGGTCGGCAACGGCACCATCGAAACGCTGGCGATGGGGCCATTGACCTTGTACGATCTGGCCATCTTTATCAATCCGGCGGCAGACGGTGACGAAGTGCTGGTTGGCATGAACGCCCTCGGTCGGCTGGAGCTGGTTCAAAAAGAGCGGCAACTGCTGCTCAGACCCTTGCAGGAATAAGGCATGTTTCAACAGGATGTCAGCCGCGCCGTGCGCGCCGCACTACTCGAAGATCTGGGCGATGCCCTCACCGCGCTGGACCAACCGGATGCCAGCGTAGATATCACCGCCCAGCTGATCCCGGCCGACCGGATGGCCAGCGCCCGGGTGATCACCCGCGAAGCCGGCATATTCTGCGGCCAGCCTTGGGTGGATGAGGTCTTCTTGCAACTGAAGACCCAACTCGGCGGCGAGGTGAAGGTGGAGTGGAAGGTGCAGGATGGGGAAGTGCTCTCCCCCAATCAGGAGCTGTTCCGCCTCCACGGCCCTGCCCGCCTGCTGCTGACCGGCGAACGCACTGCGCTGAACTTTGTCCAGACCCTCTCCGGCGTCGCCACCCTCACTGCCCGCTATGTCGCTGAACTGGCGGGCACCGACTGTCGTCTGCTCGACACCCGCAAAACCATCCCCGGGCTGCGCACCGCCCAGAAGTACGCGGTCACCTGCGGCGGCGGCAAGAATCATCGCATCGGCCTCCATGACGCCTATCTCATCAAGGAGAACCATATCCTCGCCTGTGGCGGCATCGCCGAAGCGATTAACGAAGCTCGCCGGCTCAATCCGGGCAAACCGGTGGAGGTGGAGGTCGAATCGCTGGCAGAACTGGGACAGGCGCTGGCGGCCAAGGCCGATATCGTGATGCTCGACAACTTCGACGTGACCATGATGCGCGAAGCGGTCGCCATCAATCAGAGCCGTGCCAAGCTGGAAGTCTCCGGCAATGTGACGCTGGATACCCTGGCCGAGTTTGCGGCCACCGGCGTCGATTTTATCTCGGTCGGGGCGCTGACCAAGCATGTGCGGGCGCTGGATCTGTCGATGCGGATGATCTGA
Source organism: Aeromonas sp. ZOR0001 (assembly GCF_000801015.1). Taxonomy (NCBI): domain Bacteria; kingdom Pseudomonadati; phylum Pseudomonadota; class Gammaproteobacteria; order Aeromonadales; family Aeromonadaceae; genus Aeromonas; species Aeromonas sp. ZOR0001. The sequence continues at coordinate 35,555 of NZ_JRJY01000103.1, forward strand.
AGCGAGACATTGCGCGGCCCGCCAACATAAACCGCTCGTCGACTTGCAAAAGGTGCCCCCGGCACCTTTTCTTTATATGTCGTACCCGTCACCCAGGCAGGGAGGTGATTAAACAGAAACAGGTCAGTTTGCGCGCTTTTTTCACCCAATTAGCGGATTGGATCAAAAACTTTAACGACGGACCGGCACACGGGTTGCCAAGCTCGTCCGCTCGGATAAGATATTGACGTGTGGATAGTTTTCCACCGTCACTTCCCAGGAACCAAGGATAAAAGGATATTTAAAATGAAGAAACAGTCAGGCTTTACCCTTATTGAATTGATGATTGTGGTCGCGATTGTGGCCATCTTGGCGGCTATCGCGCTACCTGCGTATCAGAACTACACCAAAAAAGCCAAAATGACTGAATTAGTTGCAGCCACTGGTTCAGTCAAAACAGCCGTAGAAGTCTGCGCACAAACCAAGGCCACTACCACTGATTTCAAAACAAAGTGTGTAAATGGCCAAGCAGGAATTCCCGCGGATATTACTTCTGGTAATATCACAACGAAAACCGAAGGCGGTGCAACAAACGCTGAAGTCAAGATTACAACAGCTGTAAATGGTTCGAATTTATCACCATTAATTGATGGTGATAGCTACGTCATCACCGGCACTATGGATTCAACAAACAAAGTCACCTGGGTGGGTGCCTGCTTAGGTAAAGCGAATGCCAGTGGTGCACAAGCAACTTTAGAGTACTGCCCATAATAATGACCTCTAGTCCCCATAGCGGCCTGGCGTTAAGCCTGGCCGCCTCTTCACTGATCAGTGAAGAGGAGTCCCAGCGCTATCTGAGCCAGGCCAAGGCCCAGCGCAAACCCTTTGTCACCTTTCTGATAGAGAACGACATCCTCGACAGCAAGGCGCTCGCCGATTTTTGCGAGCTGGAGTATGGGGTACCTCTGCTGGATCTTGCCGCCTTCGACTTGGCCGAGATCCCGCAGAAGTACCTCAATCAGAAGCTGATTGAGAAGCACCACGTGCTGCCCATCTACACCCAGGGCCACACCCTCTATATCGCCATGTCGGATCCGACCAATGTGTCGGCCCTGGAGGACTTTGGCTTCAGCTTCGGCCTTCATACCGAGGCGCTGCTGGTGGAGGAGAACAAGCTCACCGCCGCCATCGGCAAGCTGCTGGAGAGTGAAAACGACGCCCTCGGCATGGAGGATATCGACGAATCCGAAATTTCGGATCTCGAGGTCTCCGACGAAAACAGCCGACTCGACGAGAGCGTCAATACCGCTGATGACGATGCCCCCATCGTCAAGTACATCAACAAGATCCTGATGGATGCCATCAAGCGCGGCGCCTCCGACCTGCATTTCGAGCCTTACGAGTTCAAGTATCGGGTCCGCTTTCGCATCGACGGCATTCTGCATGAAATCGCTACGCCGCCGGTCAACCTCTCCAACCGCTTCTCCGCCCGCCTTAAGGTCATGGCGCGACTCGATATTGCCGAGCGGCGGTTGCCGCAGGATGGCCGCATCAAGTTGAAGCTGTCGCGCAACAAGTCGATGGATATGCGGGTCAACACCTTGCCCACCATGTGGGGGGAGAAGATCGTTATCCGTCTGCTCGACTCCTCGGCGGCACGCCTCAATATCGAGCAACTCGGCTTTGATGACCGGCAGAAGGCGCAGTACCTGCGCGCCCTCTCCAAACCGCAGGGGATGATACTGGTCACCGGCCCCACCGGCTCGGGCAAAACGGTCTCGCTCTATACCGGCCTCAATATTCTCAACACCACCGAGGTGAACATCTCAACCGCCGAAGATCCGGTAGAGATCAACCTGCCCGGCGTCAATCAGGTGCAGGTCAATCCCAAGGCGGGGCTCACCTTCGCCAGCGCCCTGCGCTCCTTCTTGCGGCAAGACCCGGATGTGGTGATGGTGGGTGAAATACGGGATCTAGAAACCGCCGAGATCGCCATCAAGGCGGCGCAGACCGGCCATCTGGTGCTCTCCACCCTGCACACCAACTCCGCCGCCGAGACCCTGACCCGGATGATGAACATGGGGGTTCCGGCCTTCAACATCGCCTCCTCGGTGACCCTGATCATGGCCCAGCGGTTGGCCCGTAAACTGTGCGACCACTGCAAAGCGCCGGAAGTGGTGCCGGAAGCCGAACTGCTGGAGCTGGGCTTTACGCCGCAGCAGTTGGCGGCGGGGCTGCGACTGTTCAAACCGGTCGGCTGCAAGGAGTGTTCCGGCGGCTACAAGGGGCGGGTCGGCATCTACGAAATCATGTTGATGTCGGAGAACATCGCCAAATTGATCATGCAAGGGGCCAACTCCCTACAAATCGCAGCTATCGCGCAGAAAGAGGGGATGCGTACCCTGCGTACCTCGGGGCTGGAGAAGGCTCGGCTCGGGGTCACCAGTCTGGCCGAGGTCAATCGGGTCACCACCAACTGATCCATGTGGCGGAACGACCCGCCGGTTTGGTTGGCACAAAGCATCATTCACCCACAAACTCGCTATGGATGACAACCCGAGCGACAGAATAATCAGGTATTAAAGTGACCGGGCTGGCGCCAAGAAGGTACCACCCACCCTATCAGTACCCCGCAGGCATCAAGCCAGTCGGGCACCTTGACCAGGTTGGTGACGTGCGGAGTCCGACTCTGACAACCAACCCCATTGCAGGATGCAAAGATGGCAACCCTAACGAAAAAGAACAATGCCCCCAAGAAAGTCTTCGCCTTCCGCTGGCACGGGGTAAACCGCAAGGGGCAGAAGGTCTCCGGCGAGCTGCAGGCCGACAGCATCAACACCGTCAAGACCGAACTGCGCAAGCAGGGGGTCAACGTCACCAAGGTGGCCAAAAAATCCCAGGGGCTCTTCTCCAAGGGCGGCGCCAAGATCAAACCGATGGATATCGCCATCGTCTCCCGTCAGATCACCACCATGCTCTCCGCCGGCGTACCACTGGTGCAGAGCCTGCAGATCATCGCCCGCAGTCACGAGAAAGCCTCGATGCGCGAGCTGATGGGGCAGATTGCCGCCGATGTGGAGACTGGCACCCCCATGTCGGAGGCGCTGCGTCGCCATCCTCTCTATTTCGATGATCTCTACTGCGATCTGGTGGAAGCCGGTGAGCAATCCGGGGCGCTGGAGACCATCTACGACCGTATCGCTACCTATCGGGAAAAGTCGGAAGCGCTCAAGTCGAAGATCAAGAAGGCGATGTTCTACCCCACCATGGTCATTCTGGTCGCCATTGTGGTCACCTCCATCCTGCTGCTGTTCGTCATTCCGCAGTTCGAGGATATCTTCAAGAGCTTCGGCGCCGAGCTGCCGGTGTTCACCCAGTTTGTTATCGGCATCTCCCGCTTTATGCAGAACTGGTGGTATGTCTTCTTTGGTGGCACGGCCCTTGGCATCTTCCTTTACGTGCGAGCCTGGCGGGCCTCCCAGAAGGTGAAAGACAATACCGACAAGTTCGTCCTCACCATTCCGGTAGTCGGGATGATCCTGCACAAGGCGGCGATGGCCCGCTTTGCCCGCACCCTGTCGACCACCTTCTCCGCCGGTATCCCGCTGGTGGATGCGCTGATTTCGGCGGCTGGGGCCTCTGGTAACTATGTCTATCGCACCGCGGTCATGGCGATCCGCAACGAGGTGGTGGCCGGTATGCAGATCAACGTGGCGATGCGCACCGTCGATCTCTTCCCCGACATGGTGATCCAGATGGTGATGATCGGTGAGGAGTCCGGCGCCATCGATGATATGCTCTCCAAGGTCGCCACCATCTTCGAACAGGAGGTGGATGATCTGGTCGATGGCCTCACCAGCCTGCTGGAACCCCTCATCATGGTGGTACTTGGGGTGCTGGTCGGCGGCATGGTGATCGCCATGTACCTGCCCATCTTCAAGCTTGGCGACGTGGTAGGCTGATTCATCAGGGCATGGCACCACAACCATGTCCTCCCCCTCATTCAATAACTGACGGTTGGTTATGACACTTCTTCTCGAGCTGGCTCACAGCTTGCCCTGGCTCTACTTCTCGCTGGTTTTTCTTTTCTCCCTGATGATCGGCAGCTTCCTTAACGTAGTGATCCACCGCTTGCCCATCATGCTGGAGCGGGAGTGGCAGGCCGAGTATCGCGGCTACTTTTCCCCCGATGAGGAGGCCACTGCGCCAGAGCGCTACAACCTGATGGTGCCGCGCTCCGCATGCCCTCACTGTGGCCACGCCATCACTGCGCTGGAGAACATCCCGCTGTTGAGCTGGATCTGGCTCAAAGGGCGTTGCCGCGACTGTCAGGCCCCCATCTCGGCCCGCTATCCGCTGGTAGAGCTGCTGACCGCCCTGCTCTCGGTGGCCGTAGCCATGGTCATAACACCGGGCTGGGGCACACTGGCTGCCCTGCTGCTGACCTGGGTGCTAGTCGCCCTCACCTTTATCGATCTCGACAAGATGTTGCTGCCCGACCAGCTCACCCTGCCCCTGCTGTGGGGTGGGCTGCTGTTCAACCTGGCAGGCGGCTTCGTGCCGCTGGCGGATGCCGTGATCGGTGCCATGGCGGGCTATCTGGTGCTCTGGAGCCTCTACTGGGCTTTCAAGCTGCTCACTGGCAAGGAGGGGATGGGCTATGGCGACTTCAAGCTGCTGGCGGCGCTGGGCGCCTGGCTCGGTTGGCAGGCGCTGCCCATAATTCTGCTGCTCTCATCTCTGGTCGGTGCCGTGATCGGCATCAGCCTGATCGCCTTGCAAAAACATCATCAGGGCAAACCCATTCCCTTCGGCCCCTACCTCGCCATCGCGGGCTGGATCGCCCTGCTATGGGGCGATACCATCACCCGCTGGTATCTCTCTACCCTGCTTTGAGCAAGAGGCCCCCATGTATGTAGTTGCTATCACAGGTGGTATCGGCAGCGGCAAGACCACTATCGCCAATCAGTTTGCCGCGCTGGGTATCGAGGTGGTGGATGCCGATGTGATCGCCCGCGAAGTGGTCGAGCCGGGCACCCCGGCCCTTGCCGCCATCGCCGACCATTTTGGCCCTGATGTGATTGAACCTAGCGGTCAACTCGACCGTCGTGCCCTGCGCGAGCGGGTCTTCAGCGATCCACAGGCCAAGGAGTGGCTCAATGCCCTGCTTCACCCGCTTATTCGCAGTGAAATGCAGCGCCAATGTGCCGCAGCCAGTTCTCCTTACTGCCTGCTGGTGGTGCCGCTGCTGGTGGAGAACAAACTCACCGGCCTCGCCAACCGGGTGCTGGTGATCGATGTGGATGAAGCGACCCAGATTGAGCGCACCTGTCGCCGTGATGGGGTATCGGCCGAGCAGGCCCGAGCCATCATCGCCGCTCAGGCGAGCCAGTCGGAACGTCTCGCTGCGGCGGATGATGTCATCGAAAACCACAATGGCAGCGAAATGGCGATTAAAACGCGGATTTTGGCGCTGCACGAGACATATCTGGCAATTGCCTCTCAACAAGGCCGCCAAGTGTGAGTACACTAGGCCGGTTTATGGCTGGCCAGGATTAGGCATGATTTACGATTTCCCCCTCAATGAAAAAAGCCGGACCTATCTTCGTCTGGAGTCCCTGTTTTCCCAGATCCGCGACAATCTGGAGAGTGAACAATCCTGGGCACATATCGCCTTCTTCAAGGGGCTGTTCGATCTGCAGGAGTTGCTGGAGCGTGGAGACCTGCGCGCCGACCTCATCAAGGATCTGGAGCGTCTCGGCCAGCGTCTGAGCCACTGGGCCAGCCTGCCCGATGTCGATCTGGAGCAGATCAAACTGATGCAGCAAGAGAGCAGCCAGCTCTCCCGCAACCTGCTCAACTCGCCACGCCCGGGTGCCCGCCTGAAAGAGGATCGTCTGCTCGGCTCCATTCGCCAGCGTTTCTCCATCCCGGGTGGCCTGTGTGCCTTCGATGTGCCGCAGCTGCACCACTGGCTCGGTACCCCGGCCATCACCCGTCACCAGCAGATGCAGGGCTGGCTGAGCGATATTAACCTGCTGATGAATGCCATCACTCTGCTGCTGCGCCTGTGGCGTGAATCAGGCAGCTTCAGTGAGCAGGTTGCCAGCAACGGTTTCTTCCAGGACACCGCCGAGAGCGCCGAGCTGATCCGCATCAAGCTGCCGGGCAATCTGTTCTGCTACCCGACCCTGAGCGGCCACAAGAACCGCTTCGCCCTGCGCTTTCTGCCTACCGCAGAACAGCCGATTGGCGACGTGCCGTTCCAGCTCGCCTGCTGCTAAGGAGGGCTTATGGTCACCAAGGTAAAGTGTCCGACCTGTCAGAGCGAAGTGGAGTGGGGCCCGCAGAGTCCGTTCCGCCCCTTCTGCAGCAAGCGCTGCCAGCTGATCGATCTCGGCGAATGGGCCGATGAAGAGAAGCGGATCCCGGGGGAGATCAACCCGGATCTGCTGCCGGAGCCGGAAGAGGGCGATCAGTGGCTATAAGCCCCAAATCACCTACCTCCGCAATATCAAAAAAGGGCCGATTGGCCCTTTTTTCATGCTTGTTGATTGCTACCGGCTCACGCCAGCAGACCCTGTAGCCGCGCTACAATCGGGCCATTGGCATCGGGGAAGTGGTAGTTGTGCAGCTCGGCCACCGGCACCCACAGGCACTCCTGCCCCTCCTTGCCGAACGGCTCGCCGCTGAAACGGGTCACCTTCCAGATATCCAGCAATACCTGCTTCTCGGGGTAGTCGTGCTGCAGTTCCATGAAGGGGGCACAATCCAATACCCGGATGCCGATCTCTTCCCACAGCTCCCGATCCAGCGCAGTCAGCAGATCCTCACCGGACTCCACCTTGCCACCGGGAAACTCCCAGCGATCCCCCTGATGGCGATCGGAGGAGCGTCTGGCGATGAAGATATCGCCCCGTTCATTCTCGATGACGCCAACCGCCACCCAGATCCGTTTTTTCTGTTCCATCAATTACCTCTGTTCGCTTGTTGCCACCAATAACAAGGCGGGCACTTGGCCCGCCTGTTATGGCATAGCGTCGATCAGGTCAACTGACCGTGGCAGTGCTTGTACTTCTTGCCGGAGCCGCACGGGCAGGGATCGTTGCGACCGACCTTCTGCTCGTCACGTACGAAGGTGGTGTGCCCCTCTTCGCCTGCGGCCTGTTCATCGGCCAGCTGGCTCTCGGCAGCGGCGTGGGTATAAGTACGGGGAGCGGCTTCCGCCTGCTGGCGTTGCTGCTCTTCCATCGCTTCCACATCGCGCTCCTGCACCTGAACACGGCTCAGGATGCTGACCACGTCGCGCTTGAGGGTTTCCAGCATCTGGGTGAACAGATCGAAGGATTCGCGCTTGTACTCCTGCTTGGGGTTCTTCTGGGCGTAGCCGCGCAGATGGATGCCCTGACGCAGGTGATCCATGGCGGCCAGATGCTCTTTCCACAGACCATCCAGAGTTTGCAGCATCACCGCTTTCTCGAAGTTGCGCAGCACCTCTTTGCCGACCAGCTCCTCCTTGTGGGCATAGAGCTTGGTGGCTTCGTCCAGAATGCGCTCGCGCAGCTTCTCTTCATACAGCTTGTCATCTTCCGCCAGCCACTGCTGCAGCGGCAGATCCAGCGCGAAGTCGGCCTTCAGGCGTGCTTCCAGACCCGGCACGTCCCACATCTCTTCCAGAGACTGGGGCGGGATGTACTCGTCGATCACCGCGCCGTAGACGTCGTCACGGATAACGTGAATGGTCTCGGAGATGTCGTTGGTATCCAGCAGCTCATTGCGCTGCTCGTAGACCACCTTGCGCTGGTCGTTGGCGACGTCATCAAACTCCAGCAAGCTCTTGCGGATGTCGAAGTTGCGACCTTCCACCTTGCGCTGGGCATTTTCGATCGCCTTGGTGACCCACGGGTGCTCGATGGCTTCGCCCTCTTCCATGCCCAGCTTCTTCATCATGCCGGTCACGCGATCGGAGGCGAAGATCCGCATCAGGGTATCTTCCATGGAGAGATAGAAACGGGAGGAGCCCGGGTCACCCTGACGACCGGAACGACCGCGCAGCTGGTTATCGATACGACGGGATTCGTGACGCTCGGTACCGATAATGTGCAGGCCACCGGCGGCCAGCACCGCATCGTGACGCACCTGCCAGGCGGCTTTCAGCTCGGCAATCTGCTCGCTGGTCGGGTTCTCCAGCTTGGCAATCTCTGCCTGCCAGTTGCCGCCCAACACGATGTCGGTACCACGACCGGCCATGTTGGTGGCGATGGTCACCGCGCCAGTCTGACCGGCCTGGGCGACGATCTCCGCTTCCATAGCGTGGAACTTGGCGTTCAGCACCTTGTGCGGGATCTTCTCCTTGGTCAGGATGCCGGAGAGCAGCTCGGAGTTCTCGATAGAGACAGTACCAACCAGTACAGGCTGGCCCTTGGCCACGCACTGACGGATATCTTCGATGATGGCGGCATACTTCTCGTTGGCGGTCAGGTAGACCAGATCGCCCATGTCCTTGCGCACCATCGGCTTGTTGGTCGGGATAACCACGGTATCCAGGCCATAAATCTGCTGGAATTCAAAGGCTTCAGTATCCGCAGTCCCTGTCATCCCCGCCAGCTTGTTGTAGAGGCGGAAGTAGTTCTGGAAGGTGATGGATGCCAGCGTCTGGTTCTCGTTCTGGATCTTCACCCCTTCCTTCGCTTCAACGGCCTGATGCAGACCATCGGACCAGCGACGACCCGGCATGGTACGACCGGTGTGCTCGTCAACGATGACGATTTCGTCTTTCTGGACGATGTAGTCGACGTTGCGCTCGAACAGGGTGTGAGCGCGCAGACCGGCGTTGACGTGGTGCAGCAGGCTGATGTTGGAGGCGGAGAACAGGGAGTCGTTCTCATCCAGCAGCCCCTCTTTCTTGAGCAGCTCTTCCACGAAGATCTGACCGTTTTCGGTCAGCAGCGCCTGACGGTTCTTCTCGTCCACCGTGTAGTGACCGTCACCGGTGTACTCTTCGGTGTCTTCCTTGTCTTGCTTGACCAGTAGCGGGATCAGCTTGTTGACGCGGATATAGAGCTCGGAGCTGTCTTCGGCCGGGCCGGAGATGATAAGCGGAGTACGGGCTTCATCGATAAGCACCGAGTCCACCTCATCCACCAGCGCGTAGTTGAGCGGGCGCTGTACGCGCTGCTCCGGCGAGAACGCCATGTTGTCGCGCAGGTAGTCAAAACCGAATTCGTTGTTGGTACCGTAGGTGATGTCGGCGGCGTAGGCGTCACGCTTCTGGGACGCATCCATACCGGGAACGTTGCAATCGACGGTCATGCCGAGGAAGGCAAACAGCGGGCGGTTAGCTTCCGCATCACGTTTGGCCAGGTAGTCGTTCACCGTTACCACGTGGACGCCACGGCCGCTCAGGGCGTTCAGGTAAGCTGGCAGGGTTGCGGTCAGGGTTTTACCTTCACCGGTTTTCATTTCCGCGATGCGGTTAGAGTTCAGCACCATGCCGCCGATCAGCTGCACGTCGAAGTGACGCATGCCGAACACCCGCTTGGAGGCTTCACGCACGGTCGCGAACGCTTCCGGGAGCAACTGCTCCAGGGTCTCACCCTGCTCGATACGCTGACGATACTCGGCCGTTTTGGCCTGCAACTCGGCATCGGAGAGAGCCTCGAACTGCGGCTCCATGGCATTGATCTGTTTTACAATTTTGCGCAAAGCCTTGAGCGTTCTGTCGTTCCGGCTGCCGATAATCTTGGTAAGCAGTGTGCTAATCATGGGTACCAACTATTTCTGGTTATAAAAGCGTTCCGTCACTGGAACCTGAAGAAAAAAACCTAACCCCGTCTGGCACTGAGAAAGCGTGCGGGGTTGACCTGACGACCATCTTTCAACACTTCGTAATGCAGATGGACCCCGGTCGCGCGACCGGTGCGTCCCATCAAGGCAATCTTCTGACCCTGATCAACCAGGGTGCCCACCTCGACCAGCAACTTGGAGTTGTGGGCATAGCGGGTGACCAGGCCATTGCCGTGATTAATCTCCACCATATTGCCAAATTCCGGATGACGGCCCGCCCAGCTGACAATGCCGGGCCCGGTGGCCAGAATCGGGGTTCCGGGTTTGCCACGGAAATCGACCCCTTTGTGCATCTTGGCACGCCCGTTGAACGGATCGACCCGTCCACCAAACCCGGACGAGACCCAAACTCGCTCCTGTTTGACTGGCGTACCGGAAATAAAACCGGCATCGGTGATATGGTGATTCATGATGAAAGATTCAAGTACCGACAGCTGCTCTTCGCGGCTGCTGAGCTGCTGGCTGAGGTGCTTCATCGAGGCTTGCAGCTCGTTGAGGCTCACTTCCAGCTCTTCATCATAAGAAGGGCCTCCCATGGGGGGCAGCTCTTTGAAATTGAACTCGTCGGGATCGAGATCGGCCTGCTCGGTCAATCGCGCGCCGAGGGCATTGAGACGGCCAAGCTGGCCTTGCATGGTGCCCACCTGAGCAGCCAGCATTGCCAACTGTTCACGGGCTTCGTCGCCACTCTGGTCGACGGACTGTTGCTCGGCAACGGCAAGCGCCACTTCCAGCGCCTCCATTTTCTGCTGCCAACTCTGCCAGAGCCAACCACCACCAAGGGCCAACAGGGAGAAGAGAATACCGCCGACCCAGGCCAGACGTTGTTTGGGCAGGTGCAACTTGCGTCGCTGCTTGCCGTGGAGGATCAGGGTAATGCTCATAGAAATCAGTCTGCTCGGTCAGGTGCGGCCAAGAGCCTGCACGGGAAATAAAACCGGGAGATAATCGGTATTAAAGGATGGAGTAAACAAATGACGGAACGTCGGTGCGGAGAGAGGACCGACGTTCCGTTGCACAGCTATCAGGCCAGAACCAGACCGTTATCGTAGTAAGCGATAGGCGCTTTGTCGCCCTCACCCTCGAAGGTCACCAGTTCCCAAGCCTCCTGCTCGGCCAGCAAAGCACGCAGCAGCTTGTTGTTCAGGGCATGCCCGGTCTTGTAAGCGCGGAATTCACCGATGATGCTGCGGTTACACATATAGAGGTCACCGATCGCGTCCAGCATCTTGTGCTTGACGAACTCGTCCTCATAACGCAAACCGTCTTCGTTCAGCACCCGATAGTCGTCCAGTACCACGGCGTTTTCCAGGCTTCCGCCCAGCGCCAGGTTCTGGGAACGCAGGTACTCGATATCGCGCATGAACCCGAAGGTACGGGCACGGCTGATCTCTTTCACGAAGGAGGCACCGGAGAAATCCAGTACGCAACGCTGATTGCGCCCTTCAAAGACCGGATGCTGGAAATCGATCTCAAGATCCATCTTGAAGCCGTTGCGATAGGGGTGGAATTCCGCCCACTTGTCGCCGTCTTCAACCCGGATGCTCTTCTTGATCCGCACAAACTGCTTGGCAGCATTCTGCTCACGGATCCCGACTTCCTGCAGCAGGTAGATAAAGGGATGCGCACTGCCATCCATCACCGGGATCTCGGGCGCGTCAACCTCAACGTAGAGGTTGTCGATCCCCATCCCGGCCAGCGCGGCAGAGAGGTGCTCAATGGTAGAGACACGGACACCGGCTTCGTTGACCAGAGCGGTACAGAGCACGGTATCGCGCACCTGATCGGCATTGGCTGGCAGCTCCACCACAGGATTCAGGTCGGTACGCAAGTAAACGATCCCTGTGTTCACAGGCGCCGGACGGAACGTCATGGTGACTTTCCGGCCCGAATGCAGGCCGACACCAGTCGCCTGTACACTCGTTTTCAAGGTTCTTTGTCTAATCATGGGTGTACCCTAAACAGCTTAAAATCCGGACCAGATGGTCGTTGGCAGGCCATCTTAGCACATTCCTTGAACAACAAACAAACGAGAGCCATAAGAGGCTTAGTCAGCTTGCTTGCGCAGGAACGCCGGAATATCCAGGTAATCCGGTTCACGACGAGCTTGCGGCTCGGCGTTGACCACCTTGGCCGGGGCTTCGTCCATCACGCGGCCTTGCATCATGTCGCTAACCAGCGGCTGACGCACCGGGCGCTCTTGCACCTGGCTGCTCTTGACTAGCGTGATGTCCGGCTTGCGCTCGGCACCGATACCGGTAGCAACCACGGTCACACGCAGTTCGTCGTGCATTTCCGGATCGATTACGGTACCCACAACTACAGTGGCGTTCTCGGAAGCGAAGGCCTTGACCGCGTTACCCACGGTTTCGAACTCTTCGATGGTCATGTCCATACCGGCGGTGATGTTGACCAGGATGCCACGGGCACCAGCCAGATCCACATCTTCCAGCAGCGGGCTGGAGATGGCTTTCTCGGCCGCTTCTTCAGCACGGTCATCACCAGAGGCGGAACCGGTACCCATCATGGCAGTACCCATTTCGCGCATTACGGTACGCACGTCCGCGAAGTCGACGTTGATCAAGCCCGGACGGGTGATCAGCTCGGCAATGCCCTGTACCGCGCCAAGCAGTACATCGTTGGCCGCCTTGAAGGCATCCAGCAGGGAGATACCGCGCCCCAGCACCTTCAACAACTTGTCGTTGGGGATGGTGATCAGGGAGTCGACGTTTTTGGAGAGCTCTTCGATACCGTGAGCGGCGAAGCCCATCCGCTTCTTCCCTTCAAAGGAGAACGGCTTGGTGACCACGGCAACGGTCAGGATGCCCATCTCGCGTGCCACTTCGGCCACGATCGGCGCAGCACCGGTACCGGTACCACCACCCATACCGGCGGCGATGAACACCATGTCGGAACCGGTCAGCAGCTCACGCAGTGCTTCGCGATCTTCCATGGCCGCATCACGACCCACTTCCGGATTGGCTCCGGCACCCAGACCCTTGGTGATGCCACCGCCGATCTGCAGGGTAGTGTTGGCGCTGGAGTTACGCAGTGCCTGGGCGTCGGTGTTGACGGTAATAAACTCAACACCCTCAATATTTTGACGAACCATGTGCTCGACAGCGTTACCGCCGCCGCCACCTACACCGATCACTTTAATGACGGCTTCGTCAGTGTGGCTATCCATAAATTCAAACATGTTGTCTCTCCGCTTTATTTGCCTGACTCAGCAAAATTCTTAGAACTCGCCACGCAGCCAGTTGCTAACCCGTTTGACCAGGCCACCGACGCTTGCCTTGGCGGCATATTCTTTGTTGCTACCTGTGGCTTGATGGGTGCGGCCATATTGCAGCAACCCGACCGCAGTCGAGTACACCGGTGCCTGCACGTAATCACTCAAACCACGTATGTTCATGGGCTCTCCCACCCGGACCTGGCTCTGGAAGATCTGCTCTGCACACTCCACAATGCCTTCAATCTGGGCAGCGCCGCCGGTCAAGACCACACCGGCTGCCAGCTGATGCTTGACCCCCTGCGCTTTCAACTCGCTTTGTACCCGCACCAGCTCATCATTCACCATGGAGAGCAACTCGGTGTAACGGGGCTCAATCACTTCAGCCAGTGTCTGCCGTTGCAGGCTGCGCGCCGGGCGACCGCCGACACTGGGTACTTCAATATTGTCTTCCTTGCTGACCAGACGACCGAGGGCGCAACCATAGCGCACCTTGATCGCTTCCGCGTCGAGCGGCGGCGTGCCGAAGGCGTAGGCGATGTCGCTGGTCACAGTGCTGCCAGCGTACGGGATCACCTTGGTGTGGCGCAGGGCACCGCCGGTAAACAGCGACATATCCATGGTGCCGCCACCGATGTCCACCACGCAGACACCCAGCTCTTTCTCGTCTTCGGTCAACACCGCATAGCTGGAGGCCAGCGCGGAGAAGATCAGTTGATCGACTCGCAGACCCACTTTCTCGACACACTTCTCGATGTTGCGAGCCATGTCGTTGTGGCAGGTGATCAGGTGAACCTTGGCAGCCATCCGTACACCGGAGAGGCCGACCGGATTCTTGATCCCTTCCTGATAATCGATGGCAAACTCCTGAGGCAGCACATGCAGCACGCGCAGCTCGTCGGAGAGGCGAACCGACTTGGCGGTGTGGATCACGTTGTCCACATCCTCCTGGGTCACCTCTTCATCGGAGATGGGCACCATGCCGGTCTCGTTGCGGCAATCAATATGCTTGCCGGACAACCCCAGATAGACCGAGCTGATCTGGCAATCTGCCATCATCTCGGCCTCTTCCACCGCGCGGCGCAGTGACTTGACCACGGAGTCGAGGTCATTGACCCCGCCCTTCTCCATTCCGCGAGAAGCGTGACTGCCCATACCGATGACGTTCAGTTCACCGTCCGGCAATACTTCCCCGACCAGAACCGCCACCTTGGTTGTGCCGATATCCAGTCCGACAATCAAATTCCTATCTGCGGTGTTGGTCATGCACTTTCTCTTCGCTCTTCTTCCAGCCAACTGCCATTCCGGTGTCGTATCGAAGATCCACGTAGGCGACTTGCGCACGGGGTTCGATAACCGGGAAGGCATCGATAAACCGCTGCAGCCGGAGCGCAATGTCATTGCGTCCCAGGAACAGCTTGATATTGCCATCCAGGGTCAGTTCCCAGGCATGGCGGGGGGTCAGATTCACCCCCAGCAACTTGTATCCCTTGGCAGCCAGTTGCGACTCGTACTGCCGACTCTCTTTCAACACCCGGGCGGCCTGGTCATCCGGCCCTGACAGCTGCAACAGCGGCGTCTTGACCCGATCCGGGGCACTGAATACCTTGCCCTTGGTGTTGACGAAGCGGTTGCCATTCCAGCGCGCCGCCACATCTTGTTCCGTGAGGTAGATCTTGATCTTGTTCGGCCACTTCTTTCGTACCGAGACCGAGGCCACCCATGGCAAGGCATTGAGCCTTGCCTGCAATTCGTTGACATCCAATTCGAAGAAGTTGCGCAGCTCGGCGCCATCCAGCACGGCCATCCGCAGCTCTTCGGTTTGCAAATACTGGTGTTGCCCCTGCAGCAACAGCTCGCTCATGGGCAACCGGTTGGCATCTGTCAGCCAACCTTTAACATCCAGCGCCGTCCGGTAGCAGCCCCATATCACCAGCAGGAAAAATGCTACCCCTGCGATGAAGCCACCCTTGGTGCGCCCCTGTGCCCTTGCCTCCACCCGATCGATCCCCGTGTAACGCGCTAAACCGGCCTTTGACAGACCGGTTCGCCATTATATAGGCCCCGGCTTGGCGGTCAAAATACTCATTGGGCCCTCAGGCGCCAGATTTCATGCTATCTATGCTCAATTTCATCTCTCCGAGACGACGGGCCAGCGCCCCGACGTTCCCGGCGCCTTGAGTCAACACCAGATCCCCCTCGCCGATCAGGTCGGCCAGCACGGCTGGCACGTCATCTGGCGTAGCGACGAAGATGGGTTCCAGGTTGCCGCGCGAGCGAATGGAGCGGCATAGTGCCCGTCCATCAGCGCCCGGGATCGGCTCCTCACCGGCAGCATAAACCTCCAGCATCACCAGCACGTCTACCTTGGAGAGCACATCGGCGAAGTCCTCGTAGAGGTCGCGGGTGCGGGTATAACGGTGCGGCTGGAACACCATCACCAGACGCTTCTCGGGCCAACCGGCACGGGCAGCATTGATCGTGACCTTCACTTCGCTCGGGTGGTGACCGTAATCGTCCACCAGCATCGCCTTGCCGCGACCGGTTTCAAACTCGCCATACTGCTGGAAGCGACGGCCAACACCTTCAAACTTGGCCAGTGCAGAGATGATGGCCTCATCGCTGACACCGTCCTCTGTCGCGACAGCTATCGCCGCTGCGGCGTTCAATGCGTTGTGAATACCCGGCAAATTGAGGGTCACCTGCAGCTCACCGGCCTCTTTGCGGCGAACACGGAAGCAGCTGTGGTTGGTGGTCTGGACAAAATCCAGCACCTGCACATCCGCATCGTCAGAGAGACCGTAGGTCAGGGTCGGACGGGCAATCTCGGGCAACATGCCACGGATCACCGGATCATCGATGCAGACCACCGCCAGTCCGTAGAAGGGCAGGTTGTGCAGAAACTCGATGAAGGTGGCCTTCAGCTTGGAGAAGTCACCGCCGTAGGTATCCATGTGATCCGCTTCGATATTGGTCACGATGGAAACCATGGGCTGCAGATGCAGGAAAGAGGCGTCGCTCTCATCCGCCTCGGCAATCAGGTAGCGGCTGCTGCCCAGGCGGGCATTGGTGCCGGCACTGTTGAGCAGACCACCGATGACGAAGGTCGGATCGCGGTCGGCTTCGGCATAGATGCTCGCCACCAAACTGGTGGTGGTGGTCTTGCCGTGGGTACCGGCGATGGCGATACCGTGGCGGAAACGCATCAGCTCGGCCAGCATCTCGGCACGGCGCACCACCGGGATCCGCAGTTCACGGGCAGCCAGCAGCTCCGGGTTGTCCTGCTTGATGGCAGTAGAGACCACCACCACGCTGGCACCCTCAACGTGTTCGGCACTGTGGCCGACGAAGATGTGCGCGCCCAGTCCGGCCAATCGCTCGGTCACGGCGTTGCGAGCCAGATCAGAACCCGTTACCTGATACCCTTCGTTGGCAAGCACTTCGGCGATCCCGCCCATACCGGCACCACCGATGCCGATAAAGTGGATGCGACGCACGCGGCGCATTTCGGGGATCACAGTACGCAGTTTTGCCAGTTCAACCTTGGTCATAATTGTCTCTTTAGTCTGCCGCAGACCGTGTGCCGTCAAAGCGCGGCTGCACGGCGGCATCAATACATACAGGTACAAAGCTGCACGGTGTCACCGCTGCAACCTTGCTCATCAATCTTTACCACGCTGCCCGGTTGCGAGCTGTTTGCACTCATCCGCAACCCGCTCGGCCGCATCGGTGATGGCGACGCGGCGAGCCGCTTTCGCCATGTTAAACAGGGTCTCCCGGCGACCAGCCAGCCAGGTCAGGCGCGCCGCCAGTGAGGCTGTGTTCAGCTCGGACTGGGGCAGAAACTCAGCCGCACCGCCGTCGACCAGTGTCAGGGCGTTACGGGTCTGGTGATCATCCACCGCATGGGGCAGCGGCACGAAAATGGCTGCCACACCGGCGGCAGCCACTTCGGAAACAGTCAGCGCACCGGCACGGCAGACCACCAGGTCAGCCCAGGCGTAGGCGCTGGCCATATCCTTGATAAATTCGCTCACCTCGGCATTGATGCCGTGCTGGGCATAGGCAGCAGAGACGGCCTCTGCATTGCCCTTGCCACACTGATGACGCACTTCAATGGGCACGCCGGACGCTGCCACCGCAGCAGGTACCTGCTCGTTGAGCACCCGCGCACCCAGACTGCCACCCACGATCAGCAGATGCAGTGGCTCGGCTCCGCTGCGCAGTTGCGGATCCGGCAGGGCGACCACTTCGGGACGCACCGGATTGCCCACCACGGCGGTGCGACGGCTCGGCGCGAAGGCGCCCGGAAATGCCATCAACACCCGCCTGGCGATACGGGCCAGCAACTTGTTGGTCATGCCGGCAGCAGCATTCTGCTCATGGAGCAGCAACGGGATGCCGGAGAACCAGGCCGCCACGCCACCCGGGCCGGAAGCAAAACCGCCCATGCCGAGCACCACATCAGGGCGAACGGTCTTGAGCACCTGACGCGCCTGCAGGATCGATTTGACGATGCGATAGGGTGCCACCAGCAGTCGCTTGATGCCGTTGCCACGCACCCCCTGAATATCGATGAAGGAGATGGGATAACCGTGGGCGGGCACCAGCTCCGCCTCCATCCGGTCGGCAGTGCCGAGCCAGTGGACAGTCCAGCCCTGGGCCTTCAGGCGATCGGCCACGGCCAGACCGGGGAACACATGCCCACCGGTACCACCTGCCATCACCAACAGAGTCTTGCTCACTAAACCTCCCGCACGCGCGCCTGGGCTGTCGCCTGACGCAACTCAAAATCGATTCGAATCAACATGCTCACCGCCACCGACATGATGATGAGACTGGAACCACCGTAACTCACCAGCGGCAGGGTCAAGCCCTTGGTCGGCATCATGCCGCTGGCCGCGCCGACGTTGACGAAGGTCTGGAAGCTGAACCAGATGCCGATGCCGATGGCCAGATAACCGTCATAGAGCCGCTCTGCCACCAGCGCGCGATGCCCCAGCTTGAGCGCCTTGACCGCCAGCGCAAAAATCAGGAACAGGGCGCCCAGCACCCCGACGTAACCCAGCTCTTCACCGAGGATCGCAAACACGAAGTCGGTGTGCGCTTCCGGCAGGTACTCCATCTTCTGGATAGAGTTGCCAAGCCCTTCGCCAAACCAGCTGCCACGACCAAACGCCATCAGCGACTGGGTCAACTGGTAGCCGCTGCCGAACGGATCGGCCCAAGGATCCATAAAGGAGGTCACCCGCCGCATCCGGTAGGGCTCGACGATAATCAGCATCACCACAGAGCCGAGGCCCGCGCCGATCAGGGTCAAAAACTGCCCCAGTCGGGCTCCGGCCAGAAACAGCATGCCGAACGAGGTAACGAACATCACCACGGTGGAACCCAGGTCCGGCTGCAACAGCAGCAAGACCGCCAGCACCCCGAACACCGCCAGCGGTTTCAAAAAGCCGATCCAGGCTTCGCGTACTTCGCTCTGGCGCCGTACCAGATAGCCGGCCAGATAGACAAACAGCGCCAGCTTGCCAAACTCGGCAGGCTGCAGGTTGAAGGGGCCGAGCGGCAACCAGCGCACCGCACCGTTGACGTTCCGCCCCACCAGCAAAACCAGCACCAGCATCAAGATCGCCAGCAGCAACATGGGGCCGTTGTGCTGTTGCCAGCGCGCCATCGGTACCTGCAACACAAACCAGGAGATACCGAGCGCCATCACCAGAAACAGGGCGTGACGCTTCACAAACATGAAGGGGTCATCCCCCAGCGCAATCCCCTCGGGGATCGACGCCGAGGCCACGATGACCACCCCGACCGCCATCAGGGAGAGCGCCAGCAGTACCAGCTGCCGATCGTAGAGACCGGCAGGACGCGCCGGTAACAACCAGCGCTGGAACAGACCTGCTGCTGCACGAAGGGCGTTCATAGTGCCAGCACCATCTCGGTGAAGCGATCGCCGCGCACCTCGAACGACTTGAACTGATCGAGGCTGGCACAGGCCGGCGCCAACAGCACCCAGTCACCGGGCTTGGCATCGGCCGCTGCTTTGGCAACTGCAGCGGCCAGGTCGGCCACCCGTTCGGTCTGCTCGCCCAGTGCCAGCAGCACCTCGGCATCCTGACCAAAGCAGTACATGTGATCGATCTGGTTGCCCAGCAGCGCCTGGATCGGGCCAAAATCCTGCCCCTTGCCCTGACCACCGGCCAGCAACAGCAGGCGCCCCTTGACCGACTCGCGCACACCGGCAACGGCAGCCAGCGTGGCTCCCACGTTGGTGGCCTTGGAGTCGTTGATCCAGCGCACCCCGTTCACCTCCCGCACGAAGCGGGCACGGTGTGGCAAGCCCTCAAAACGACGCAGCACGGTAAGCTGAGCCGCACGAGGAATGCCGACCGCATCACACAGCGCCATGGCGGCCAGCGCGTTGGCCTGATTGTGGGCACCGACGATCTTCATCTCGTCTACCGCCAGCAGTGGTTCACCGTGCAACGTCAACCAGTAGCGGCCATCCAGCAGGCAACGGCCATAGCCATTGCAGTCGAGACCAAAGCTCTGCGACACCTGACCCACATCGGGCAGGGTCTGGGCATCGTCGCGATTGACCAGAATGTGTTTGGAGTGCTGATGGATCTCCATCTTGGCGGCGCGATAATCGGCCATGCCCTGATAGCGATCCATGTGATCTTCTGAGAGATTCAGCACCACGGAGGCGGCAGCACGCAAACTGTGAGTAGTTTCCAGCTGGAAGCTGGAGAGCTCCAGCACGCAGAGATCCATCGGCTGCTTGAGCAGCTCCAGCGCAGGCGTGCCGATATTGCCGCCCACACCGACATTGAGACCGGCTTCGGCAATCATCTCGCCCACCAAGGTGGTAACGGTGCTCTTGCCGTTCGAGCCGGTGATGGCGATGACCGGGGTCTGGGTCTCGCGCACAAACAGCTCGATATCACCGACGATCTGCACACCACACTCGGCAGCCGCTTTCAGTTCGGGGGTCGCCAGCGCGATACCCGGGCTCGCGACAATCATGTGCGCCTGCTTGAGCAGTGCCTCGTCGAGCCCGTGAATGAGCTCAACCTCAGGCGGCAGTTGATCCTTGCCGGGCGGGTTGGCGCGGGTATCCATCACCAGTGGCGTGACGCCACGGCCGAGGAAGTAATTGACACAGGAGAGTCCGGTTTTGCCCAATCCGATGATGATGACCATGACCTTACCTCACCTTCAGGGTGGCAAGACCCAGCAGCACCAGCACGAGGGTGATAATCCAGAAGCGCACGATGACGCGCGGCTCCGGCCAGCCCTTCTTCTCGTAGTGGTGATGGATCGGCGCCATGCGGAAGATCCGCACGCCGCGCAGTTTGTATGAACCCACCTGCAGGATCACCGAGACGGTCTCCATCACGAAGACGCCGCCCATGATCACCAGCAGGAACTCCTGACGGACCAGCACGGCGATGGTGCCGAGCGCGCCGCCCAGTGCCAGGGAACCAACGTCGCCCATGAAGACCTGCGCCGGATAGGTGTTGAACCAGAGGAAACCCAGACCTGCGCCGACGATGGCAGTACAGACGATCACCAGCTCGGAGGTATAGGGCACGTAGGGAATGTGCAGGTAGTTGGCAAAGTTGACGTTACCGGTAGCCCAGGCGATCAGGGCAAAGCCCCCCGCCACCATCACGGTCGGCATGATGGCCAGGCCGTCGAGACCGTCGGTCAGGTTGACCGCATTGGAGGTACCGACGATGACAAAGTAGGTCAGCACGATAAACATCAAGCCAAGCTGCGGCATCACATCCTTGAGGAAAGGCACCACCAGCTGGGTCTGTCCCTCATGGGTTGCAGTCGCATAGAGGAACACCGCCACCGCCAGCGCTACCGCGGATTGCCAGAAATACTTCCAGCGCGCGATCAGGCCGTCGGTATTCTTGCGCACCACCTTGAGGTAGTCGTCGGCAAAGCCGATGGCGCCGTAGGCACCCAGCACAAACAGCACCAGCCAGACATAGGGATTGTCGAGGCGGCACCAGAGCAGCACAGACGTGAAAATCGCAGCAATGATCATCAGGCCACCCATGGTCGGGGTACCCCGCTTGCTGAGGTGGGACTCGGGACCGTCGTTGCGGATCACCTGACCAAACTTCAGGATCTGCAGACGGCGAATGAGGCGTGGCCCCATCCAGAGGGCAACCCCCAGTCCGGTGATGATCGACAGGATGGCGCGAAACGTCAGGTAGGAGAAGACGTTGAAGAAGGTGAAGTGCGGGGTGAGCAGTTCGGCCAGCCAGACTAGCATGTGGCTGACTCCTTATGGCCTTTGACCATCTCGACGATATCTTCCATGCGGGAGCCACGGGCGCCCTTGACCAGAATCGAAATTTCCTGATGTGTATTTATCATTTGCGCAAGCACTTCAAACAACGACGCCTTGTTATCGAAATGTCGGCCAGCCGCGGCATCTGCGGTGTGGCGACTCTCTTCCCCCACTGTCAGCACGGCATCCAGACCGCGCTCGCGGGCATGACGGCCAACCCGGGCGTGTTGCTCGGCAGACTCCTCACCCAGTTCCCGCATATCACCAAACACCAGCACCTTGAAGCCGCCCATGGCGGTCAGGGCATCGATGCCCGCCAGCACGGATTCCACGCTTGCATTGTAGGTATCATCCACCAGAGTCAGACCGCCCCAGCGCTGGACGCAGAAGCGCCCCTTGACCGGCGCCATCTGTTCCAGCCCCGCCTTGACGGAGCCGAGGGATGCGCCGAGGGCCAGACAGCCCGCGGCGGCAGCCAGTGCGTTGGCCACGTTGTGGCGACCCGGGATCGCCAGCGTCAGGCTCAGCTCACCCTGCGGGGTCACCATCACGAACTCGGCGCAGCCTTGTTCGTTGAGTACAAGGTTGCGCGCATGGAACGGCTGGCTCTGATCTTCGATGGAGAAGGCGCACTGAATGCCGCATTCCCGCCACTTAGGCCAGAATTCGTTGTCGGCATTGACGATGGCGATGCCACCCTCGCTCAGCCCCTCAAAGATTTCGCTCTTGGCGTGGAACACCCCTTCCAGCGAGCCGAAGCCCTCCAGATGGGCCGCCGCCACGTTGTTGATGATGGCGGCATCGGGTTTGGCCAGCGAGGTAGTCCAGGCGATTTCGCCCGGATGGTTGGCACCCAGCTCCATTACTGCAAACCGGTGTTGCGGCTCGAGGCGCAGCAGGGTGAGCGGCACGCCCACCTCGTTGTTGAAGTTGCCAGCGGTGGCCAGCACTTCCCCTTCGTTGCGCAGGATGGCGGTTGCCATCTCCTTCACTGTGGTCTTGCCGCAGCTGCCGGTAATGGCCAGCACTTTCGGGTTGATGCGCTCACGCACCAGTTTGCCGAGACGGCCCAGCCCCTTCAGACTGTCGGTCACCACCAGCTGGGGGATGGCCAGCGGCAGCTCACGCTCGACCAGCAGGGCAGAGGCCCCTGCCTGAACAGCCTGCTCGCAAAAATCGTGGGCATCGAAGCGCTCGCCGCGCAGGGCAACGAACAGAGCGCCAGCACCAAGAGTGCGGGTATCGGTACTGACGACGCTGATCTCGCCATCGTTACCAATCAGACGGGCATCGAGTGCCTGCGCCAGCTCGGCAAGCCTGAGGGTCATCATTTGAATGACTCCAATAATGTGTGCAAGGCGGCCGCGACGGTTTCCCGGTCGCTGTAGTGCCGCTTGTCGGTTCCAATGATCTGATAATCCTCGTGACCCTTACCGGCCACCAGGATGATGTCCTGTTTGCTCGCCTGACCGATGGCCAGCGAAATCGCCTTGACCCGGTCGTGCTCCACCTGCACCGCAGCAGGATCGCGAAGACCCGCCACCATGTCGGCCATGATCCGGGCCGGCTCCTCGGTACGGGGATTGTCGTCGGTCAGGATCACGCGATCCGCATACTGTTCAGCCATGGCGGCCATCATGGGGCGCTTGCCGCGATCCCGATCACCACCACAACCGACCAGACACCAGAGCTGGCCTTTGCAATGCACCCGCAGGGCCTGCAATGCCTTCTCCAGCGCGTCCGGTGTGTGGGCGTAATCGACCACCGCCAGCGGCGTATCCCCACCGCCAAAACACTCCATACGACCGGTTACCGGCTGCAATTTCGGGGCCGTTGCCAGTAGCTCATGGAAGTCATAGCCGAGCACCAGCATCACACCCATCGCGGCCAGCACATTGCTGACGTTGAAGCGCCCGAGCAAGGGGGCGGATAATACACCATTCCCCCAGCTGGAGTTAATCTGCGCGCGAAAACCTTGCTGGTGAAAATCGAGCTGCTGCGCCGTTAATTGACGGCCAAAATGGTGTTCAATCGGGCCATTAACGCTGAACGCCACCGCTGCCGGGTAATTTTCGAGCCACTTGGCACCTAATTCGTCATCCCGGTTAATCACCGCATTCGACTCATCGACCAGTTGCAGCAACTGCTCTTTGGCCGCGCCATAGGCTTCCATGGTGCCGTGATAATCGAGGTGATCCCGGCTCAGGTTGGTGAAAACGGCAGCGGCAAACGGCAGTGCGGCAACACGATGCTGCACCAGACCATGGCTGGAGACCTCCATCGCCACCAGATCCGCCCCCTGCGCTTGCAGCGCAGCCAGATTGGCTTGCACCTGCACGGCGCTGCCGGTGGTGTTTTCCGCTTCGATCAAATTGCCGAACAGGCCGTTGCCGATGGTGCCCATCACACCCGCCTTGCCACCCAGCAGGGTGCGCCAGTTGGCGACCAGCAAAGCGGTAGTGCTCTTGCCGTTGGTGCCGGTGATCCCGACCAGCGCCAGTTTTTTCGCTGGCTGGTCGTAGAAGGTACCTGCGAGTGCTGAGAGGTGAGCGGGCAGATCCCGCATCCCGATACAGGGAACCGGAGTCGATGGTGGGATAAAT
The DNA here is from genome assembly GCF_000801015.1 of Aeromonas sp. ZOR0001. Classification (NCBI taxonomy): domain Bacteria; kingdom Pseudomonadati; phylum Pseudomonadota; class Gammaproteobacteria; order Aeromonadales; family Aeromonadaceae; genus Aeromonas; species Aeromonas sp. ZOR0001. The sequence continues at coordinate 59,526 of NZ_JRJY01000103.1, forward strand.
TCACCATCCTCCTCAAACACAACAGCGGTCGCTCCCTGAGCCACCGCCTGTTCGATAAACCGTCTGCCATCCACCTGATGACCGCGAATGGCCACGAAGAGCGAGCCGGGGCCAACCCGCCGACTATCCAGCTGGATATCGGTCAGGGTGAGCGCCGGCGCCTGAATACCGAAGGGGCGCAGTAATACATCAAGTGCGCGGGACAAGAGAAGCCTCCGTACGGGCAAGTTTGGTGGGCACCGCTGGCGGCACCGCATCGGGACGAATATTGAAGAGCTGCAGCACCCCGCCCATGGCCTCTGCAAACGGTGGGGTAGCCACGGCGCCGCCATAATAGGCGCTGCCTTTTGGCTCGTTGATCACCACCACCATGACGAAACGGGGATCACTGGCGGGTGCGAAACCGGCAAACCAGGCCATGTAATCCTTGCCATAGCCACCGGCGACGGCGACCTTGGCGGTACCACTCTTGCCGCCAACCCGATAGCCCGGGATCTTGGCTTTTGGAATGGCGTTGTCGACCACATACTCCAGCGCCTGCAACATGGCAGCGGCGTTGTTGTGATCGATAACCTGCTCACCCTTGGGCGGCGTAGTCACCTTGACGATGGAGAGCGGCACCCGCTTGCCCTTGTTGGCCAGGGTGGCATAGGCGGAAGCCAGTTGCAGCGGGGTAACGCGCAGACCATAACCAAACGAAAGGGTCGCACGCTCGATATCGGACCAGCGGCGACGCTGGGGCAGCATGCCGCTGCTCTCGCCCATCAGGCCGCTACCGGTATCCATGCCGAAGCCGAACATACTGAGGGTGTTGATCATCTCCTGCGCCGGCATCCGCAGTGCGATGCGCGACATACCGATGTTGGAGGAGTAGCGCAGGATGTCGTAGAGGTTGGTCGCCTTGTGGATACTGACGTCCTTGATCTGCTTGGCGCCGATAAAGAGCGGCCCACCCTGAATGAAATCTTTCCAGCTGGTGACACCGGCTTGCAAGGCACTGAGCAAAATCAATGGCTTGACGGTAGAGCCCGGCTCGTAGGTATCGGTAACCACCCGGTTGCGCACCCGGAAGCTCTGATACTGGCCGCGGTTGTTCGGGTTGTAGGAGGGGGTGTTGACCATGGCGAGCACTTCACCGGTCTTGATATCCAGCATCACCATGGAGCCGGATGTCGCCTTGTTCTCGTCGGTGGCCCGCTTGAGGGCACGGTAGGCCAGCGCCTGTACCCGTTGATCGATACTGAGCTGCAAATCGTTGGCGTTCTTGCCCTCTTTGACGATGCCAAGGCGTTCGATGACCCGCCCCTGACGATCCTTGCGCACCCGCATCTCGCCCGGAGTTGCGGTCAGCCACTCGTCATAGCTGCGCTCGATACCTTCGATACCGTGGCCATCGATGTTGGTCACCCCAACCAGATGGGCACTGATCTCGCCAGTCGGATAGAAACGGCGAGACTCGGGACGCAGATAGACACCGCCCAGCTTGAGCCCCTTGATATATTCCGAAACGGCAGGGGTTACCTGACGCTGCAGATAGACAAAACGCTTGCTGGGATTGGCGATCCGTTGTTTGAGGGTATTGATGTCGAGCTTGAGCACGGCGGAAAGCGCCAGCCAGGCGCGCTCGTTATTGATGGCACCGGATTCATGTACTGTCTTGGGATCGGCCCAGACAGCTTCGACCGGTACAGAAACCGCCAGCTGCTCGCCGTTGCGATCTGTGATCATGCCGCGCACCGCCTGGGTAGAGGTGGTACGCAGGGAGCGCATGTCTCCTTCCTGACGCAGGCGATCCGGATTGATCACCTGGATCCAGGCCAGACGCAGGATCAGACCCACAAACGCGATGCCGATAAACACCGCAAGCGTGCGAAAGCGCCACGGATAGATCGATGGCGCTTTGACATTCGCTTTGGCAGCTTTGGCTGTAGCCTTGCGTTTCATGGTTGGGTAATTACCTTCTCGGTGGTCACCAGCGGACGACCCATCTGCAACTTGTCCATCGCCAGACTCGCCACCCGGGAGTGTTCAGCCAGGGTGCCCTGTTCCAGCAACAGGTGGCGCCATTCGATATTGAGGCGATCCTCTTCCGCCATCAGATCGTTCTGCTTGGCTGTCAGACCACGGGTCATGTTGGTCACCAGGATCACGGCAAACGCGGTCACCAGCACGGCGACCGACAGAAAAATCTGCAGCTTGTGCCGCCAGAGATCCGCAACGATCTCCTTGCCCAGATGAACACGCACTTCGCTCATCGCTTACTCCGCAAGCCGTTCGGCAACCCGCAGCACCGAGCTGCGTGACCGGCTGTTTTCAGATACTTCATGATCAGAAGGCTTGAGTGCCTTGCCGACCGACTTCAATTTGCGACCGCCAGCCAGCTGGGCCTCGGTCAACGGAATGCCGTAAGGCACTTCCGGCCCCTTCTCGTGCTTGCGGATGAAATGCTTCACCAAGCGGTCTTCCAGCGAATGGAAGCTGATCACTGACAGACGGCCATGAGGTGCCAGCACGTCCAGTGCACCGTTGAGCGCGGTTTCGATCTCGTCCAGCTCACTGTTGATATAGATGCGAATGGCCTGGAAACTGCGGGTTGCCGCATGCTTGCCCTTCTCCTTGCTCGGATTGACTCGGGCAATCATCTCCGCCAGTTGACGGGTACGCACATAAGGCTCGGTCACCCGGTCATGCACGATGGCACGGGCGATCTTCTTGGCAAAACGCTCCTCACCGAAGGTCTTCAACACCCAAGCGATGTCATCCACATCGGCCTTTGCCAGCCACTCGGCAGCGCTCTGGCCAGAGGTGGGGTCCATCCTCATATCGAGCGGACCATCTTTCATAAAGCTGAAGCCGCGCTCGGCATCATCCAGCTGGGGTGAAGAGACCCCCAGATCCAGCAGGAAGCCGTCCACCTTGCCCAGCAAACCGCGCTCATCCAGATAGGAGGCGATGCCGGAGAAGGGGCCGTGCACGATTTCGAAACGGGGATCCTGGATCTTGGCCGCTTCGGCGATCGCCTGGGGATCGCGGTCGATGGCGATCAGGCGGCCATTGGGGCCAAGGTGCTGCAGGATCAGACGAGAATGACCACCACGGCCAAAAGTACCGTCGACGTAGACACCGTCCGGCTTGATGGCCAGACCTTCAACGGCTTCGTGCAGCAGCACTGTGATGTGTTCAGCGGCTTGGGTCATTTATAAAGAGAAATCCTGTAGTCGTGGTGAGCTTGCCCAATCGTCCCCGGGCAGACCCAAGATGTCGTCATTGACCTGTTGTTGCCAGCGGGCTTCATCCCACAACTCAAACTTGTTGAGCTGGCCCACCAGCATGATTTTCTTGTCCAGCCCCGCATGGTTGCGCAGTGGCTGACTGAGCAGCAGACGGCCATTGCCATCCAGCTCGCATTCGGTTGCATGTCCCAGCAGCAGTCGCTGCAAACGGCGCTCTTGCGGATTCATGCTGGAGAGAGTCTTGAGCTTGCGCTCGACCTCTTCCCATTCATTCAGGGGATAAAGCAGCAGACAGGGATGGGCAATATCGATGGTGCAGACCAGCTGGCCGTCGCTTTCGTCGCGCAGCCAATCACGGAATTTGGTCGGAATTGCCAGCCGCCCTTTACTGTCCAGGCTGATGGCATGAGCGCCACGCAACAAATTGCAGTCCCTGAAGGTGAGTGAGCAGGCAGATTGCCCCTCTAAAAACCACTTTGATCCACTTTTCCCCACCTTGAAGTTTAAGGACGTGCAGGGGGCTTTTCAAGCAAGGAGATGGGACAGAGGGAACATATTGACGCAGCAATTGCATGCTGCGGATTGAGTAGGTTGATTTTCCAAGAGTTATTGCTGAAAAAACAGAAAGTGATTAATAAGCAGCAAGTCGGTGAGCAGTCACTATCTGGGCGATATGATGAAACGGAACAATACCACTGCACAAAGCAAAATACTGACACATATCACTGGATAGATGATGTAACCATCTTTCGAACGGCGAGCACGCAGAGACACTAGCTGGCAGAGCAACAGATTGTAAATAATCAGTAGAGATGTCAGCAGAATATTGGTGGCGAATGTGAGCTCGTGAGCATACCCGATGTACAGTCCCATCAGTATGAAATTGGCGAGTATCAGATACAGCAAAAACTTCTGAATCGCTTTACCTGAATTTCGGCTCTTTTTTACTCGTGTTATCATGCTTGCTAAGTCCTGGATTACACATGATCAAGCGACCTTAAATTCAAAAAACTGTTGAGATATATCATGTTTTTATTATTGCGCGATCCTTGTTCAACCATTACCCCATGACCAGGCTCATTTTTTTACTAATGTGCGGGATGTTAATGATATCAACATCTTGCCATGCATATCACAATTATCACTGGCAAGCAGGTTTCCTAATCCCGATCCAGGGAAAAGGGGTCGACTTGGTCAGCCAGCAGCAACAATTCCTGTTGAAGCAGCGCCCTTATCTCCAACAACGTCTTGCGGAGACACAACCCGTTATTCGCTGGGTCGCGGAACAGGTTCACGAACGCAAACTACCGCCCTTGCTTGCCTTTGTTCCTTTACTGGAGAGCAGTTACCGATTGGATGTGGTCTCTTCTGCTGGCGCCGCAGGCCCTTGGCAACTGATGCCAGATACCGCCACCCGATTTGCCATTCCCATCACCAGCGAATTTGATGGCCGCTATTCACTGCCATTGGCGACAGAGGCTGCCCTTTCCTATCTGGCATGGCTGTATCGCTTCTTTGGCAATGACTGGCTGCTTGCTTTGGCCGCCTACAACGCAGGAGAAGGGCGGGTACTCAATGCGGTTTTAAAAGCGGGGACACGTAATATATGGGAACTGGAGCTTCCGACTGAAACACGCTTTTATGTCGCGCGCTTTGTTGCGCTGGCAAGACTACTTGATATGGCTGACAGCTATCAGTTTCAACTTCCGCCATGGCACAGCGGCAATGATTTGCAAATATTCCGTCATCCGAACGGCTGCTCACTGCCCGCGTGGGCTCAGGCGAAGGGCGTGTCAATGAATGAAGCCAGCCGCTGGAATCCGGCCTGGCAACTCCCTATCGCACAAGGGATAACCAACTGTCCGATCGTCTATAGCAAGGGCAAGGCCCCCACCGCCAACCGGAAGAAAGGGGAGACCGTCATTGTCAAAGCGGTCTCACTGGACAGTCTGCATGACCCCCTGTTGCTGAAAGCTGCCAGGGGGCTTGATATGAGTCGAGGCGAGATCAGGCTGGAACGCTTGCCTGATCCTCTTGGGATTCAGCAGAAGCGGCCGCTGATTGCGGCACCATGAAACAGTGGCGCCAATGGCTCAGTACCGGAGCCAAATCAACCTCTTCCGGATATGACCAGCGAGCACCATAAAAGCAGAGCTGCCGGCCAATGGCGCGACGATGAGTGATGTTGCAATCCAGCGCAATTCGCGGCAACAGGGCGAGCTTCACCGTTTCGGGTAATTCAAATCGAGCCGGAGCAAGGAAACCGACCCCGCCCGGACCAATGTCTTTGATCACTGCGCGGCCAATGCTCTTGTCAAACAGCAATCCGGAAATCAGCAATCTGGCCGCAATACCACAACTCTGTGACTCGAAAGGCGTTGTTCCATCGTGCAGATACCAGCGCGGTACTTTTCTACGTGGATCATTGTGCGAGGTATGCAGCGGAAACTCGATCTCAGGGTCGTCCATGGGAAATCATCTCCTTGGCATGGGTGGTTGCCGCTTGCGTTTGGGAGCTGAAAAGTTGCTCCAGATTAGTTTCTGCCTGGGTTGTCATGACCAGCAATTCAATGCGCCGATTACGGCTGCTTTGTGGATTCCGGGTATCTTCCAGCATGGTATCGGCCATCGCGACAACCTGCCCGACCCGTTCAGGTGGCATGCCTCCCGCCAGCAACACCCGTCTTGCCATCATGGCGCGGTCTGACGATAGCTCCCAGTTGCTGTAATTGTCACCGGCAAACGGTGTGCTGTCGGTATGGCCAGAAATCATGACCCGATTCTCAATACGCTGGAATATGGGTGCCAGCGCCATCAACATATGGCGAAAGAAAGGGCTGATACGGGCACTGCCGCGGCTATACATTTCCCGATCCGCGTCATCACGGATCAGGATCCGCAATCCTTGGGGAACAATTTGAATCTCGAGGTTATTCTTCGCCTGCATCTGCTCAGCAAGATGGTCGATAAAGCTGGCCAGCTGCTTCATCTGGGCTTCACCTTCAAGCTTGCCTATCAACAGCTTTTCATACCCGCCGCCCGGGCCGTCAGAAAAAATGCTCTGATTACGGTCCATATGCTTGGGCATCAGCTGGCCCTGCTGATCGAACTTGGGATTCAACTCATCCATCACTGAAGGATTGCCGCCGAGATCGACAGGATAGGGGCTGTTGCGAATATCAAACGGGTTGGCTTCACTGTCCATGATGCTGTAGTCCCGCAGGCGGCTGGCAACGACTTCCCGCTCCTCCTGATTGGACACTGCCAGGATCCAGAGCACCATAAAGAACGCCATCATGGCCAACGTGAAGTCGGCAAATGCCACCTTCCAGGCGCCTCCCCCTTTGGGACCGCTGTTACGACGCTGCTGGCGCTTGACGATAATCTGTTCGTGATTGCGCATTACATCGCCCTGTTGGTCACCCAATCTTCCAACTCAAGGAAGCTTGGTTTGACTTCAGGCTCCAGGATCTTGCGACCCGAATCGACGGCAAGCAGCGGTGTCTTGCCACGCAACTGGGCAATCAGGATCGACTTGATGCACATCAACAGGCCGATACGGCGCTTGACCATCTCTTCCATGGCATTGCTGATTGGCTCCAGCAAGCAGTAGCAGAGGAAAATACCGATAAAGGTGCCCACCAGAGCGGCCGCCACATGGACACCGATATTGCTCAGGGGGCCGTCCAGTTGCTGCATGGTGATGATGATCCCCATCACCGCAGCAAGAATGCCGAAGCCCGGGCAGGCCTCGCCGGTTTTGTGCAAGGCATGAGCAGGCTTGAGCATGTCCTCTTCAATGGCCATGATCTCCTGCTCCAGCACGGTATCCAGTTCATGGGGTGTGATCTTGCCCATTCCGAGCAGACGCAGGTTATCGATAATGAAACCAAGCAGTTGGGGATCTTCCGAAATCTGGGGATACATCAAGAAAACCGAGCTCTGCTGGGGATTTTCAATATGCTCATCGAGCGCCTTCATCCCCTTGTTGCGTGTCTCTTCAAGCAGTTGATGCATCAGAGTTAACAGCTCACGATAGACCTCTTTCTCTTCTTTATTCGCTTTGAAGCACATCTTTATCTGCCGCCACATTTCATGCATCACCTCTTTCGAGTTGCCCAGAAACATGGAGCCTACCGCTGCGCCGATGATGATGATGAGCTCGGCTGGCTGCCACAAGGCTGCGAGGTTCCCCCCGGCCATCATGAAGCCACCCAGCACGCACACTAATATGACGCCGATGCCAATCTGTTTTTGCATGAATGTTCCCGCACGATACAAGAAGGGTCACCAGTAAAGGTGAAGCACTACTATATGGAGTCGACCAATCGCTGCTTTAGCTGAAGTACACATTGCTTGTGCAACTGACAAACCCGGGATTCGGTTAATCCCAGCACCAGCGCGATCTCTTTCATATTGAGCTCTTGCTGGTAATAGAGGGAAAGCAATAACTGCTCGCGTTTATCCAGAGTGGCCAACACCTTGCTGATGGTCATCGCCATATCGACATCATCAGACTCTGTGGTCGGAGCTTTGCCGCCATTCTCCAGCCACTCTTCCAGACTCTGCAGCGCTTCAGCCTGGCTGGCGTAGGACAACTGACGCACCTCATCCACCGAACAGTCGAGCGCAGCAGCAAGTTCTTGCTCTGAGGGGGGGCGCCCCAAACGATTGTGCAGTTCACGCTGCGCCTGATTATGGCCGTGTACCTGCTGTCGCAGTTGGCGGGGTCGCCAGTCCAGACGGCGCAACTCATCGAGCATGGCGCCACGAATCCGTTTGAAGGCATAACTTTCAAACTGGGCATCGGGCTCGCTGCCATAACGGCGCCACGCCTCCAGCAATCCCATCATTCCCACCTGCTCCATGTCCTCCTGATCAAAACAGGCACTGACCTGGCTGCGCAGATGGCTGGCGGCTCGCTTCACCAAGGGTAGATAGCGAGCAAGAATTGCGGGTTCTCCCGTGCGAGGAAGTTGCGGAGTATCGGCAAACTCTTGTTGAGCATCCCAAACGGAATCTGTCATATCGTGGCTACTGTACCAGTACCTTGGTGATCAGCACTTCATCAAGATAGGGCTTGTAGCCATATCCCTGTACCGTAGTGACCAGCTTGTCGCGCAGAGAGACCTGCAACTTGGAAATATTCTGCAGCTCGACTTTTACGTCGTCATGGGAGCGGTGGCTGAAATACTGCACCATGGCATTGCGGATCAGTGGCGTCAGTTCATCCAGCTTGGCAACCTGCGCCGGGTTGTAGGTCACCAGTGCCAGCTCCAGCACCAGATAATGAGACTGTTCACCCCCTTCCAGACTGATGACAAAGCGCTCCATCGGCTTGAACAGCGGAGTGCTGCTCAGTTCGGGCTTTGGCTCTGCCAATCCGAGCCAGACTTCGACCACATCGCGCTTAAGCCATGCGCCATAGGCCAGTATGGCCAACAGACACAGAGCCATGACGAATATCATCAACCACTTCATGACACGCCGCATAATGTAAAACCACTCTCGCTATTACGGGTTAAAAATCAGACCAGAGTATTGAGCCAGTCGTGCACCGTATCCCATTGGGAGTCCGGATCATCCTGCCACTGGCGACGGCCAGCCAGGATCTTCTCCTGTTGCCACCGCTCATGCTGTCCCTGTTCACCGCCTTGCCCCACATTGACCTCGACCCCACCGGCATGATGGGGAGCCAGGTTCATCCGCAAGCGCTCCATCGACTGGATCATCGCATCGCGCACCGCCGGATTGGTCACGTTCAACTGGACATTAAGCCGGTCACCATCGAGCTTGACGGTCAACTCCAGTCGCCCAAGATCTGGCGGGTCCAGCCGGATATGAGCCTGTTTCACCTGTTGATTGACCTGCAGTTCAACCTTGTCCTGAAGCAGGCTAACCAGCTGCTGTCCCCACTGGCTCTGGTTGTCTGACAACCGGACAGGAGCCCATTGATAGTCGACCGGACGCAGCGGTGCAGCGGCGAGTTGTCCGACAGCCAGCTGGCGAGCATCTGGCAGCCTGCTTTCTACGACAGCGGTATCAGATACACTTCCAGCATCAAAACCGGCAGCCATAACAGGCAAGGTGAAGCGGCCGGGCAATACACCGGTTTGCCCATTTGATTTGGCAAGCAACGTAGAAAGCGCTTGTTCCGCAGCGGCAGAGACCGTTTCACGACGCGGCATCACCTCTTGCTCGGGCAGCGCGGTCACACTCCCCATCAAGGCACGAAGAGAGGGCGGCAATTTGTTATCCACCATCACCTGCTGGCCGCCGGTGCTACCTTCAGCTCGGGAAAAAGTACGGCTTACACGAACACCATCAAGATCGGCATCACTCACTCTGACAAAGAGAGGAGGCATATTGGTAAACGCTTGCAGCTGTTCAGCCGGGTCGCCTTCCATCCTTGGCTGTTCGCTCTCTTTTTCCTCTACCGCAACATCGCTGGCAGCCAGCTCGGGCAAGGGCAATGCAAGCAGAGGGTCAACCGCCTCATCCAGCGGTTGATACAGCTCACCTTCACTGCCGGCTTGGCCGGACAAACGGTTCAAGGCCGTGACATCCGGCGAATACGCAGCGTCAAAACCGCTAAATTGAATCAATCCCATTGCTCTGTCTCACCGTAGGCGGTCAAACCTTCACGAATCGAAGAAAGCTGCTGCCACTCCTGTTTACGAACCTGGGTCTCCTGCTCGCAGAGTTGCAATGCCTGTCGATACAAAATTCGGGCTTTATCTCTTGCTGGTTGCAACGCAGTCCAGAGTTGGGGATTCCGGCTAACTTGAGAGACAAATTGTGCGAAACGTCCATCGGTTAGCCTGACTGCATCCCACTGGCCAGCTTGCGCTTGTTGCAGCAAGAGCGTACCCAACCCCAATAACTGACGCTGGCGAGTCTGCAGTTCGGTCTCACGCAACACGGGAGCAATACCTGACATGACAAGCCCCAAAAAGAAGATGAACCAGCCCACAAGCAAGGAGTGGGCCAGACCGAGAACCAAGAAATTTCAATATGTTGGGCGTGAGGAAGAACAGAGAGGAAGGAAGTACTACTTCCGTATTAACGAGGATGACGCGCCATTGCTTCCCAACCCTCTTTCAGCTCTTGCAGGATTTTGCGCACTTCGGCGAACCCCTCAACATTGTTGGAAACGCTGATTTCGAACAATTTTTGACCGCAGTAGTCATAAAGACGATGCAGATTGACCGCCAGTTCGCCCCCCTTATTCATATCAAGCGCACTGTCCAGCCCACCCAAGATCTGCAGACACTTGTTGATGGCCAACCCTTTGCGCTCAAACTGTTTCGCCAAGATATGCCCTTCTGCTCTGGCTATCTCATCAAGCAAGCCATCCATCAACATCAGCACCAGCTGATATGGATCGGCACTCGCGGCCTTGGCTTCTGTGGCGGCAAATCGATAGGCATCATAGCCATCTTCAGATTCAAACATGGGTCACTCGCTATTGCAGGTTCAAACCAGTTCATCCAGGGGAAAAGCTTACAGTGCTCCCATGGTCTGCATCATCTGGTTCATGGTGGTGAATTGATTGAGGTAACGCTTGTAAACAGATTCCATCCGTTTATTCAGCGACTCCATTTTATCATCAAGTCGCTTTTGATTGGCTTCCAATGTGCTCTTGCGAGTGGCCATCACCCCGTTGCTCTTGGAGAAAGGGTCGAGCACCTTGCTCATCCGCTTGAGCAAACCGTCATCCCCCATCAGCGCCTTGCCCAGCAGTTCAGGGTCCTTCTCGAGCGACTTTTTGAAATCAGAGTCACTAAACACCAGCTTGCCCGACTTCTCGGTTTTGATACCAAGCTGAGTCAGGGTCATGCCAGCAGGCAGATTGCGAACCGCGTTGGCCAGCGCACCTTTCAAACCTCGCACCGTGGCATCAGAAGCCAGTGCGCCTTTTGCCTTGATATCGGTGGATGTCTCTTTGTTCAGCAGATCCAGCAGTTCGTTATAGCTATCAACAAATTTTTTCAATGAGCCGGTGACGGCTTCATTGTCATAAGCCACCGTCACCTGCATCGGGCCATCGGTTGGCTTTTGCACCTTGGTGAGATCCAGCGTCAGCCCTTCAACTACGTTCTCAATTTTGTTGGTAGGCGACTTGATCTCCAGCGCACCGTCGCCAACCCCCATCTTGATGATGGAGTCCTGACCCGGGGTGATCACCTTGCCATCGATAAAAGCCTTGCCGAACGCAGAAGCCGGGTCGCCATCATAGGTGGGGGTAAACACCTTGGCTACTCCGCTCTCTTTGCTGGTCAGCACCAGGTTAACCTTGCCATCCGTGCGGATCAGGCTTGCCTTGACCCCTGGGTTATCCGCCGAATCATTTATCGCAGAAACCAGACTCTGGGCTGTCGCCCCCGCAGGCAAGGTCGCCAAATCGATAGCAAACGCCTTGCCATCGACGGTAAACGATACTTTGCCGGAGGTTGGCAATAGTGCCTTTTCATCCGTCAATTGCACCCCGAACTGATGGGCCTGTGCCAGTTGCTTGACCTCAAAGTTGTATTGCCCCGGGGTCGCCTTGCCATTGCTGGTGACCGTCATGATCCCCTCTTGCGAGAGGCTGGCTTTCTGGGCTTGCAACGTCGCCGGCTTGTTCAGGTCTTTCAGCAGAGTCTGAAAGCTGGAGAGCTTGGAATTGATAGATGACAGCGAACTCTGCTGCGCCTTGACATTGGCTAGCTGCCCCTTGAGCAGCTTGTCCATGTTCTTGCGCTCATTGGTCACCATATTCATCGCGGCTGAAGCGGGATCGACCTGCATATATCAACTCCTTCGGTATCAGGGCAAGACTTGCTTGTTGAAAAAGGCTGTTACGCCAGCACTTTTCAACCGGCAAGGGGAAGAAAAGAGGCCGCCACACAGGTAGCGGCCCTTATAGCGATTAACGCAGCAGACCGGTGACCATACCAGTCATCTGGTTTGCCTGACCCAGCACAGACATGCCAGCTTGCATCAGCATCTGGTTCTTGGTCATGTTGGTGCTTTCGGTGGCGAAATCGGCATCCATGATACGACCCTTGGCGATATCGGTGTTCTCTTTCATGTTGGAGAGGTTGTTAACGGTGTGCTCCAGACGGTTGATATTGGCACCGAAAGCGGAACGTACACTGGTGATATCCTGCATAAAGGATTCCAGCTCACCGATAGCTTTTTGAGCGTGTTCCTGGCTCTGCAGACCATATTTCAGGGTGCCAGAGTCCAAACCGGAGCCAGCGGTCATGGCAGCAGCAGAGACCGTATTCAACGCTTTCTGCTTGTCTTCAACCGCGATCTGGGCAGTAACTACTTCCGCATTTTTAGCGTCGGCTAATCCTTTTGCATCTTCCCAAATTTTCTTGTTACCGGCATTGGTCGTATCGGCATCATAGACTCGTTTGGCATCATCTTCCTTTTTCTTCAGAGGTGCATATTCATCCTGCTTGGTCTTCAGCGTAGCCTGAGTAGTTGTCAGGTCATTTTCCGGACTAGTCACTGCAGCAAAAGCCGCAGTATCTGTTGCGCTCATGGCGGCACCACCGACCACCTTCTTCAGGGTTTCACCAATATCCACGGTAAGTGTTTCTTGATCAGTGCCGCCAATCTGGAAAGTCACCTTACCCTTGGCAAATTTGCCATTGGTGCTATCCAGCAGGTTTTCACCACCGAAGGTGGTGTTGCCAGCGATATTTTTCAGCTCTTTGGTCAGCTCGCCAAATTCGGCGTTCATGGCGGCGATATCTTTATCGCTGCTGGTACCGTTGGCGGCCTGGGTAGCCAGATCCTTCATGCGCTGAACGATATTGGTCATCTCGTCCATGGCACCTTCGGCAGTCTGCATCATGGAGATAGCATCCTGGGCGTTGCGCATACCGGTCTTCTGGCTGTTGGACTGGGATTGCAGACGGGTGGCGATTTGCAGACCAGCAGCATCGTCAGCAGCAGAGTTGATGCGCATACCGGTACCCAGACGCTGCATGGCAGTGCTGGCCAGCTTATTGGTTGAAGCCAGCTGATTCTGGGTGACCATGGCGGCAAAGTTGGTGTGGATTGACAGACTCATTTTCGTTTCCTCGAAATAGATGCTGCCACAGGCAGCGTTTGGGTTGACCCCAATGAAGAACGACCACAGCGTCGTGAAAATTAAATCTTTTTTTGCTGAACGGCAGTTTCTCTTGGCCCCCCGTTCAGTACTCAACAATGTTCTCGCAAGCAGATCGCGTCGTCACAGGCACAAGAGGGCATCACAGAGATAAAAAAACCGCACAAGTCAGCTTGTGCGGTTTTTTAACGATGAGACAGGTCAGCGCTATCAAGTGAGTAACGCAACCACCCCTTGCCGAGTGACGTTGGCCTGCGCCAGCAGACCGGACATGGTGCCCATATAGCCGCCTTGTGAGAGGCGGGCGGCCAGAGAGGATTGCAACTGTGCCAGCTCCTCCTGTTTCAGGTTCTGACTGCGAGCCTTGACCTTGTCCAGTTGCAGCACCATCTTCTGGCGAAACTGTTTCAACTCCCGAACCGATTGCTCAATCTCGCCAAGTACTTTTTGCAGCCGCTGCCGCTCCTGACGGACCTCCCCTTTGGCAATCCCTTCGGCCATGCGAGTCAGCGCTCCGGCCCTGGGCTTGAACTGCACCGGGATCGGGTTGCCTGCCGGGATACGAATCCCCTCGCCCCGGATCAGTACCGGCTCATCCAGTTTGCGACGATGAGGTTCCGCGACAGAGAGCTCCAGCTTGCCCAACTCATTCAGCCGAGCCCGGATATGCTCTTTACGCAGCGCCCGATCGAGTATGGTTGCGACCTCCCCCTCTCGTGCTCCGGCCGGGATGGTCACCTCCACCGCACTACTGCTTTGAGGGAAAGAGAACACCAGTCGCTCAGTGCTATTTTTGGCGCTTAATAAATCCAGATGCTCGGCACTGAACCGGGTGCGCAGTTCCTGAGGTGACGCAAGAAGTCTGGGCTTGAGCTCGTCAGTCAAAGGGCCTCTTGGTTGGGTGACTTTCTCTTCCAGCATTTTTAAGCGGTTGGCAACGTCACTGCTGGCCAGCTCACGCTGACCCAACTGGCGTTCCAGCCGCTTCAATTCGCCCCAAACCTGATTGAGTGCCTGTTCCCCACCCTGAGCATGGGCAATGCGCTGTTGCGCTGCGCCGATCAGGGCCCATCTATCCATCCGGATAATATTGGGGTGGCGCTCGTTCTGCTTTCGATTTTCCGGAGTGTGAGCCTGTGCAGTTGCGCGGCCCTGCAACTTGGGCTTTGCCTGCGCCTCGGCAACGCCCCCAAGACGGGTTTGCTGGATCTGCATCATGACTCCTTCACTCGTTACGGCATGTAGTTGAACAGGCTAAGGCCATTAACCTTGGCAAAAGCTTGCTGTTGCACCTGTAATGCCATCAGGACATGGGCCTGTCGGGTCGCTGCCTCGGCATAATCCAGCGACTCTATCTGGTTGCTCACTTCCTTGCTATAGACACCTTTCTCGGCATGGCTCTCGTCAATCTGATCCAGCAGATTGATCCGGGCACCAATCGTGCTCACCGCCTGGCTGATACTATCTTGCAGCGTCTGGCTGCGGCCGAGCATGGCTCGGGCTTGATCGACGGCGTCAGGTGCTGCGTCATTAATTGCCGTCACCATGCTATCGAGTCGTTTGAAAAAATCGTCAGGCTTCAGAAACAGCTGGTCAGCAGTCTGGTTCAAGCCCACAGTGACGCCGTTTGCAATACTGACCTCACGCACCAGATTGTCCCCCTGGTAGCTGTAGTCACCACTCGCCTGCTTTACCAATGCAGTCTGATCAACCTTGCTACCGGTAAAGAGGCTGGAGCCACTCTCGTTACGCGCATTGGCCAGATCCAGCAGACCATCCTTGATAATGGCGACCTCGCTGGCTACCGCTTTACGATCCGCATCCGACAAAGAGCCTGTTGCAGCTGTCTGGGTCAACTCCCGCAACCGCATCAGCATGTTGGTCATGGTTTCAAACTGCAGTTCCCCTTGAGAGAGCTGGCTCTTGGCGTTGGCAATATTTTTCTGGTACTGCGCCATCGCCACCTGCTCTTTCTGCAAGCCCAGCAGTTGCACACTGCCAACAGGATCATCAGAGGGCTGAAGAATGCGTTTTTGCGTGGAGATTTGGCGATCAAGCCGGGCATATTCACCGAAGCCATGCTGCAAATTGTCTAGCATGCTGAGCTGGATCTGGTTGGTACTGATGCGCATGGTCACCCTCCTCAGAACATATTCAGAATGGAATTGAAGAGTTGTTCCGAGGTGCTGATCACCTTGGCATTGGCCTGATAAGCCTTGGTGTAAGCCATCACTTTCACCCCTTCCTCATCGGTATTCACCCCGCTAACACTGCTCAGCTTGGCCGCCATCTGTTTTTCCATATTGGCATCGGCCTGCATGCTCGCTTTCGCCTGCCCGCTCTGCACCGCCATCTTGCCAAGCAGGGCACTATAGGCATCGTATTGGCCATTTTTTATCGTCAGCAGGTCCTGCAGGTTGCGGTTATCGCCCTTGCCACCACCGGCCTTGGCAAAAGCCAGGTCGTCTCCGGTAAAACCATCAGCCACCCGCAATGTTCCCAACGCATTGATGTAGTTACCATGGATATCTTTTGTTTCGTCAAAAGCGAATAGCCGTTTCCCGGTTACTCCATGAAGGTCAAAACCACCGGCCTGTTTATCATTGAAATCCTTTGCGAGCTTGCCCGCTATCTGATTCAGCGCCTCTCTGGTCGGTCGCAATACTGTGGTGCGATAATCCATCACACCCGCCAGCGAACCACCGTGCAATTTAGGAACTTCAAACGTCTGACCACCGAAAGCGAGGCTGAGTTTATCGCCAGCAAGCGCGAGAGTACTGCTGCTTCCCCCCAACACCAGCGGCTGTCCTTGCGGCAGGCTGATCGCGAAAGCGCCGTCACTCTGACGATTTACCCGCACTTCCATATAGGTCGACAACTCACGAACAACCTGTTCGCGACTATCTTCCAGCGCTGAGGTATTGACTCCCTTGGCTGCTTGATCGCCAATCTGGACATTCAATTCGGCCAGTTGTGACAGGTAGCTGTTCACTTGGGAAACAGTGCTGCTCAACTGATCGTCGATCTGTTTTTCCTGGGTGACCAGGCTCTCGTCCAGCTGGGTAAAGCGGTTGGCGAGCGCCCCAGCCGAGCTGACGATCTGGCTGCGCTGTGCCGGGGTTTCCGGACTGTCGAGCGCAGCACTGAGCGAGGCAAAAAAGCTGTCGAGCCCTTTTGCGATATTCATCGACTCACTGCCCAGCAACTGCTCTGTCGTATTGATGTACTGATGAAAGGCATAAGAAGAACCGGTGGCCGAACGGCTACGCCAGTGTTGAGCAACCAGATAGTCATCCGTTACCCTGCGTACCCCTGTCACCTCGACACCGGCACCATTATCCAACCGCCCGAAACCGGACAGACTGCCCATCATGGCTTCCTGACGGCTATACCCGATGGTATTAACGTTCGCGATATTCTGGGCGGTCAGGTTCAATGCAATCTGGGCTGCATTTAGTCCGCTGGCGCCGATATTGAGCAGTGACATCAGTCAACCTTCTTCATTTTTGCCGAGTTGAGAGGCTGGCTGAACGCAGCCAGGGTCTGCTGCTCTGAAGCGACCACCCCGTCCGGATTCTTTAATGACGGAGCTAGCTGATTGACCATCTGCTCCCGCAGACCGATGCCACCTCGCTTAACCATGCTCATTGCCAACTGGCTGTCATACATATCACGATAGAGGGATTGCCCCTTGATGATCTTGTCGTCCTCATCCTGCAGGGCATCCGTCGCCGAGCGCATATGTTTGAGCACGGTTTGCAGAAAACTGACTTCAAACTGACCGGCTGCAGCATCCAGCGCGGCACGCTGATCCGGGTTGCTTTTGATTTGCTGCAATTCATTGAGATCCTGATAAAAACCGGGATCCGAGCTAATTCTGGTCATGATAGTCCTTAGATAACCACCAGCTCACCCTCAAGGGCGCCAGCCTCATTGAGCGCTTGCAAGATGGCCATGACATCATCGGGGGTTGCCCCGAGTGAATTGACAGCCTTGACGATCACTTCCAAGGAAGTGCCATCCGGCCAGACAAACATGTTGTTACGTTCCCGATCGACCTGGATCTTGGAGTTGGGGGTCGTGGTGGTCTGCCCATTGGAGAAGGCGTTGGGCTGACTGACCGTCTGACTCTCGCCAATGGTCACCGTCAGACTGCCATGACTGACGGCAGCCTTGTGAACCTTGACCCCCTGCCCCATCACCACAGTACCGGTTCGACTGTTGAAGACCACCTTCGGCCGCTCCTGACCCGGATCCACCTTTATATCTTCCAACAGTGCCATAAACGCGATGCGCTGACTCTCGTCCCTGGGAGCAGCAACCTGAACCCGCCCGGCACTCACCGCTCGGGCGACCGGCCCCAGCTGATGGTTGATGGCTCGCTCCACATTGCGCGCGGTCTTGAAGTTGGGTTGGTGCAGATTGAGAGTCACTTCCGGCTTTTCGGCAAAATTGCTGACCACCTCTCGCTCGATGGTGGCGCCATTGGGGATAATCCCGGCTGTCGGCACGTTAATCGTGACCGATGAACCGGATTGCCCTTCCGCTTTCACCCCGGCGACAACCAGATTGCCCTGCGCCACGGCATAGACTTCACCGTCGATACCACGCAGGGGGGTCAGCAACAGAGAACCGCCACGCAGACTCTTGGCATCACCAATGGAAGTCACGGTTACATCGAGCAACTGCCCCTTGCCAGCCAAAGCGGGTAGCGTGGCTTGGACCGAAACGGCTGCCACGTTCTTGAGCTTGGGATCGAGATCGTCCGGTAACTGCACGCCAAACTGCTTGAGCATGTTGGCCATGGATTGGCCGGTAAATTTGACCTGGCTTTTGTCACCGGTCCCGGAGAGACCGACCACCAGACCATAACCCACCAGCTGGTTGGTTCTCAGCCCCTGCACATCGGCAATATCCAGCAAGGCTCGTTTGGCCGGTGCGGCAGCCTGACTAACCCAGGGCAAGCAGAGACACAGCAGGGCGATAAACCATCTGTTCATGTGATTCCTCAAAATGGCGCAAACGCCGAGCTAAAGAAGCGGCCCAGCCACCCCATCTGGTTACTGTCGGCGAGGGCACCGCGACCGGCGTAGGTGATGCGGGCATCGGCAATGCGCTGGGACGAGATACGGTTGCTCTGGTCAATATCTTCAACCCGAACCATGCCGCCCAAGCGGATATACTCATCCCCCTGATTGAGACGGATCCACTTTTCACCGCGGATCCCCAGCACTCCGTTGGGCATCACTTCTGCCACGGTCACGGTAATGGAACCTGCCAGGGTATTTTGCTGACTGGAGGTCGCTCCGCCATCAAAATCCCGATCCGCACTGAGGGCGGCCCCCCAATCGGGGCGCAGTTTACCGCCAATAGAGGGGGCCGGCACATTCATGCTGCTGTTTTTGCTCATGCTGGTATTGGCTTTCTTGCTCGACTGGGTACGCTCTTCCAGCACCACGGTGAGAATGTCACCAACACGGTAAGCACGCCGATCCTGAAACAGGGTCATCATGTAGTTGCCACGATAGAGGCCACCATCTTCGCCCTGCGCAGCCGCGGTCACCTTGGGACGGGATGGTGCCCATTTCTCGTCACCCGGCTCGGGTGCCTGCAGCTCATAGGTGGCACAGCCGCCCAGCAACAATACCAACCAGATATAACGCAGCATCGACTTCATCATTACAGAGCCTGAGTGACAAACTTGAGCATCTGATCGGCGGAAGAGACCACCTTGGCATTCATCTCGTAAGCCCGCTGGGTCGTGATCATGTCGACCATCTCCTCAACCACGTTCACGTTGGAACTCTCCAGCGTGAATTGCTTGACGGCCCCCATCGCCTCTTCACCCGGTACACCTTCAATGGGCTCACCGGATGCACCGGTTGCACGGTATAGGTTGCCACCGAGCGCTTCCAGACCTGCCGGGTTGGCGAAATTGGTCAGGGTGATACGGCCCAGCTCGACACTCTCTTGCTGACCCGGCAAAGATGCACTGACGGTACCATCCGTACCAATAGAGATCTTGGTAGCGTTATCGGGGATCTGGATCTGCGGCACCATGGGCAAACCATCCGCGTTAACCAGTTGCCCCTCGGCATTGCGATGCCATTGACCATTGCGGGTATAGGCCGTCTCGCCATCTGGGCGCTCAACTCCGAAGAAACCGGCACCGACCACCGCCATATCCAGCTCCTGATTGGTATTCTGGAATTGGCCGGAGGTGAAGACCTTCTGGGTACCCACTACCCGCACACCATTACCCATCTGAATACCGATAGGAGCCAGATTCTGCTGATCTTGCTGAGCTCCCGGCTGGCGCTGCACCTGATAGAAAAGATCTTCAAACGCTACTCGATCGCGCTTGAAGCCGACCGTGTTCACGTTAGCCAGGTTGTTGGAGATACTGGACATCTTGGCATCTTGTGCCGACAGACCTGTTTTACTGACCCATAATGCTGCGTGCATTGTTATTCCACCTTGTTCATCAAGCCCAATCCACAAAGGAGTAGCCGGATACCGGACATCAGCCCGATACCGTCAATCTCAACCCTGACCGGAAATCAATCTAGCCCCTTGACGAGCCTGATCATCCGCCGCTTTCATCAACTTGACCTGCAGTTCGAAATTGCGGGTCAATGACATACTGCTGACCAGCTCATCCACGGCATTGACGTTGGCCCCTTCCAGAAAGCCGGATGCCATTACCACCTGCTCGCTACTTTCGGCATCCCCCCCCTGGCGCATCCGGAACAAGCCATCGTGGCCTTTTACCAGCTCAACCGGATCCGGATTGACCAGCTTCAGGCGGCCAACATCGAGCCGGGCGCCACCACCCGGAGGAGTGATGCTCAGGGTGCCATCCTTGCCGAAACTGATGTCACGATAAGCGGGCAGCACCAGCTCGCCACCCTCCCCCAGCACCGGCCGACCATTGAGGGTCAACAGCCCGTCAGCATCCGCTTCCAGGTTACCAGCACGGGTATAGGCCTCTTTGCCATCCTCAGTCTGTACGGCAAGAAAGCCTTCGCCACGAATCGCCACATCCAGCTTGCGACCCGTCTGCATCAGAGGGCCTGCTTTGAAGTTGGTGCCCGCCATCTCCTCCTTGGCCATCACCCGGCTCTGGTAACCATCGCCCGTCAGGGCATAAGCAGAAACCCGCTCAAAGTCAGCCCGAAAACCGGCGGTATTGACGTTGGCCAGGTTATTGGCCCGGATTTGCTGGGCCATCAGGGTATGTTGCGCCCCGGACATGGCGGTGTAGATAAGCTTTTCCACGGGTTACCCTTAGAAGGAGTTGAACAGAACCTGGGTCATCTTGTCAGCGGAACTGATAGTCTTGGCGTTGGCCTGATAGTTACGCTGGGAAGTCATCAGGCTTACCAGTTCACCGGTCAGATCCACGTTGGAGCTCTCGTAGGCCCCGGCAGTCAGCTTGCCCATGGTGCCGGTCCCCGGCGCCCCCAGTACCGGCTGGCCGGAACTGAACGACTGTTGCCAGGTGGTGTTGTTGGTCTGCAGCAGACCATTGGGATTGGTGAAGTTTGCCATCACGACCTGGCCCTGCAACAGGCTCTGACCGTTGGTAAAGGTGGCATAGACACCGCCATCGGCATCAACCCGTACACCGGTCAGGTCACCTGCGGTATAACCATTGGACTGGTTGCGAGTGGCGTTAAAATCGGAGGCATACTGGCTGACCCGGCTCATATCCAGTTGCAATGTAATGGGAGAGGCCCCCGTCTTCGCGGTAGGATCCAGCGTCAAGCTCGTTGTCGGGGCTGTCAGTAACTTTCCATCAGCGCTAAACACCATTTTTTCACCGCCGACGGGTGTCACATCAGCATCATTGAAGATGTAATGAACATCCCACTTGTTCGGGTCTGTTTTTACAAAATACTGGGTAACGGTATGCTCAGATCCGAGAGAGTCATACACCTTGCTGGATTGGGAATAGTTAAAGGTCTCTGACTTTTTCGGGTCGAACTTATTAGCAGCTACCGTCTGATCAATTTTGCTGGCATCGGCTTTGAGGTTTGCCACAAACTCCAGCTTGTCGGATGCCTTGGCTGGCAGGCTGCCCGCCTTGACCTGAATATCCCCGACCACACCGGATTGCAGTTTGCCAGCGTCATCCGTGGTATAACCCTGCAGACGGGTACCACTCGCCGTGGTCAGGTAGTTACCGCTATCACGCTGGAACATGCCCGCTCTGGTGTAGGAGGTTTGTCCGCTGCCATCTTTCAGCACAAAAAAGCCACTGCCAGAAATCGCCAGATCCAACCCGCGCCCGGTGCGCATCACATCACCGTTGCGATCAAAGTTCTGGGAGACGTTGTTCATCTCGACACCGCCAGCCTGACCACCACCATAGATGGCAGCAAACTCGGCACGGCTGGATTTGAAGCCTGCGGTACTGGCGTTAGCAACGTTGTTACTGATAACGCTCAATTCCTGGTTTACGGCGCGCAGGCCGCTCAATCCGATACTGAAAGACACAGTGTCGCTCCTTTCTGATTACGCTGATTTGCCGAACTGGATTGCACTGAACAGCGGGACATCGCCCACACCGGCAACCTGCAGCATGATTTCACCCGTACCGGGCAAGGCAACACGTTCAACCTTGCTCGCCACATAATTTTTGGTCGCCACCAAGGTCTTGCCCGCTGAGGCCTTGACCTCAAAGCGGTACTCTCCGGCAGGAAGGGGGGACAGTTCATAATCCAGCCCGCCCGCCTTGCTCTCACCCCAACTCTTGCTGGCCACCAGCACGCCGTGCTGGTCATACACTTTGAGATCCACTTGCTCCGCCGCACCTTGCAGCTCGATTTGACCGCGGATCTTGTGCTCTTGCTGTTGTTTAAGGGTTTTGCTCGGCACCATGACCTCTTTGTCGACCAAAGCGGTACTCTGCAACACCTGCTGGGTATCCATCTTGGTGTTGCTCTGTAACTGAAGCTTCTTCAGCCCTTCGACCCCTTCAACCATGCTGAACTGGGCCAGCTGGGCGACATACTGGGCACCATCAAGGGGGTTGGTGGGGTCCTGGTTCTGGATCTGCGCCACCATCATCTGCAGGAATTCGTTACGCAACTGCATCCCGCTATTCTGGTTGGCTTGCGTTTCCTGAGCAGCACCGGCGCCATTGCTGGCGATCTTGGGGTCAGCAACAGCCTGACCCGTACCACGCGCCGTATCCAGACTGCTTATCTGTGGCAGACTCATGGGCTTAGGCTCCCTGACCAAGACGCAGCAAACCTTGCTGCATACTGTTGATCCGGTTGATCACCTCTACCGAGGTTTCAAAACCGCGAGAGGCACTCATCATGTCGGCCATCTCTTCCACCACGTTGACGTTGGAGTAGTAGACAAAGCCATCCTGATCGGCCATCGGGTTGGTCGGCTCCAGCCGTTTCTCGACCTGACGGTCGGACTGTACGATACCCGCCACTTGCACCGACGCAGCTCCGAGGCCATCGGCATCCTGAATCTTCTGATAGAGAGTGGAAAAAACCGGCTTGATGGCACGAAACGCGGCATCTTCACTGGCGGCCGCGCTATCCACGTTGGCCAGGTTGGAGGCTACGGTATCCA